>NZ_JAMOKT010000056.1:0-47103 GCF_023656795.1 Parabacteroides caeci | reverse complement strand
TTGTATCTTTGCACATGAGAACGCCGGTATTAAGTTTATTTTTAACACCTTAAAGTTAATGCTTTTCTTGCAAATATACAAGAAGGGCGTTCTCTTTTTTGTGGAGACTATGAATTATTCAGGCTAAGACTTCATATCCTCCGAACGCATTAATTGGAAGTCCTTCTTGACGTAAAGAATAACTATTCAACCATATTTCTGCTCCATCATTGTGCAAATTCGTCACTTCATTTTTATTGTAAGCGATGTTTGCAGCCACATTGAAAGTAAAATCATTTTTTGACAATTTATATCCCAATTGCATTTCAACACCTTTATTTGTTACTTCACCAGCATTTTGATATGGAGCTTCCAAACCATATAATGTACTAACAGGTAACTTCATCAAAATATCATATGTCTTTTTCCAATATGCATCCACGGATATTGTAAACATATTCTGTAAGAAACCTGCATCCAAACCTATATTTGTAGTTTTTGATGTTTCCCATTTTAAATCACTATTAGCTCCTGCTACAGGTGCGACACCTTGATTAACGGTACCACCAAACGCATAATTCTTTTGAGATAATACTGACTGATATGGATAATATTCTATGTATGCACGAGTATTTGTTCCTAATTGTTGATTACCTAACTTACCCCAACCTCCACGAAGTTTCAAATCAGACAACACATCTCGCGTAGATTCCATAAAAGGCTCATTGATAATTCTCCAAGCTGCAGAGAATGAAGGGAATGTTCCCCAACGAGTCTCACGACGGATTCGAGATGTACCATCACGACGGATATTTGCCTCAAACAAATATTTATTATCATAATCATACGTTACCCGACCAAAGAAAGAACGCAGTGCATACTCATTTGCAGATCCTTGTGCAGTCTGTCCATCTGGAGAACCGGCATTCAATTCCCACAAATCATTGTTCAAAAAATTGATACGTTTACCAATTGTCCAATCTCGACGACTATATTCTTGAGAAAAACCAGCCAAAGCACCAATAGTATGTTTTCCAAAAGTATTATTATATGTCAACAAGGTTTGCAGACTCAACATCATGTAATCTTCTCTATCATCAGTCTGGCTATTAGGTCCTTGGTATTGAGTTGGTTCTCCAGTTTTCCAGTTATAATATTGAATATCTTTCAAGAATGTTTCGTCAGTATCACCCGTATGCTCATAACCAATCACTTCCTGAAGCTTTAACCCTTTAATAAACTCATATCCAACATTTCCAACAGCCCGAGTTGTATAATATTTTTGATTATGGATCGAACCAGATTCAACCCATGCCATCGGACTTCCATCTGCTATATAGCCATAATAACCATTGGAATACTTATAAGGAACAAACGGTGCTATACGATTAATTTGGCGAAGAATCTGATAAAAGTCACCTGTCCATGAACTGATTGGTTCATTTGTATTACCATAAGTATATGAGAAATTCACGCCAGCAGAAAACTTTCCTATCGTCGTATTGATATTTCCTCTCAGATTATAACGCTGAAAGTCTGAATTATCAACAATACCATCCTGTCCTAAATAACCTAAAGAGAACATATAAGAAGTTGTCTCACTTCCTCCACTGACTTCAGCTCTATGGCTATGCTGAAACCCCTTGTCTTTATAAAATAATCCCAACCAATCGGTATTCGGATAATTATCCGGATCACTTCCATTCCGGAATAATTCAATCTCTGCATCACTATACAATGGCTGTTTTCCCTCATTGATCAATGCTTTATTATACAATTCCGCATATTCATGAGAAGGTAAATATTCTGGCAATGCCGTAGGTGACTGCCAACCAACATAACCATCATATCGTAATGTAGCCGCTTTTTTACTACCTTTCTTTGTTGTCACCAAAACGACACCATTAGCTGCACGAGAACCATAAATAGCAGCTGATGCCGCATCTTTTAAAACAGAAATACTTTCAATATCATTTGGATCAATATCATTGATGGTAGAAACAATCAAGCCATCTACAACATACATAGGGTTGGCATTGTTTAATGTCCCAACACCTCTAATACGAATCGTTGAATTATCCTTTCCTGGCTGTCCACTATTCTGTACAACAGTCACACCAGGTAACATTCCTTGCAAAGCTGTAGATACATTTGTAACCGGTCTATTCGACAATGATTCAGAATCTATTGCAGCAACAGAACCTGTCATATTAACTTTTTTCTGGACTCCATAACCAACAACTATCACTTCTTCTAATGCTTCAGAATCTTCCTCCAAAGAAATAGAGATCTTGGTCTGATTTCCAATCAAAATCTCTTGACTGGCAAATCCTATATAAGAAACGACCAAAGTAGTCCCTTTTTCTACATCCAAAGAAAATTTACCGTCCTTATCGGTAATGGTTCCGTTTATAGTTCCTTTAACCACTACATTTGCGCCAACAATCGGAGTTCCTGTCACATCCAAAACTGTTCCTGAAACAGCTTTTTTTTGATCAACTCCATTAAAAGTCGTTTTTTCAACGTGGTAATTCACATTTCCTTTACACAATAAAGGATTTCCTATTATTAGTAAATATGCTAATAAAGGAATTCCACTTAGTTTTAAATTTTTGCGTCTCATATTTTTAATAGTACAACACTTCGGTAAATTTTCACCGAAAATTTAAAAGTTAAACAATAGAACTAGCAAAAGCCGGTTCGAAAACATTAAAGAGGTCATTGAAATGTTGTCAAAAACGAATGGTTAAGCATGAGAAAATGTACTAAAAAAAGGATAACCTACTGATAATAGAGGTAAAAAGTATTGCATAATTTGTTTGTTTTTAGTAAATTAGAAGTTTCTCAACTCTTCTGATTATGACTAAAGAAACACTCCTTATGCAATACCAATCTGAGTGCCTGTTGGCTCTCAAATCTGTTGCGAATATACACAAACCTTTTGAAAAGACCTTCATGGATACCATGAAATTATTCATGGCCATCCCGGATCGTATAAATTTCCTCCAATTGGGCAGGTATGGATGTTTTTCGGAACAGACATACCGTAACCTTTTTGAGTATGAAACATTCGACTGGTTTGCGTTCAACGCCTCTATCATCAGCAAGCATCTCACAAGTAGAAGAAAAGCCATCGCCATCGATCCTTCCTATATCCCCAAGTCCGGTCATAAGACACCTTGGATTGGTTACTTCTGGTCAGGCTGTGCCGGGGATTATAAGCGAGGATTGGAAATCATGGGCATCGGTGTCATTGACATCGACAACCATGAATGCATGACTTTAGGCTCCATTCAGACGCCGGACTGTAAGACCTTGGATAATATGGGCAAGAACCTGGTTGACTGTTATAGCAGCTATCTTATCAGTAGAAAAGACAAGCTACAGAGCATATCCACAACGGTGGTTGCAGACGCATTCTTTTCCAAGGAAACTTTCATAACGCCTATGTGCGAGAACGATTTCCATGTCATCAGCCGCTTTAGGAACGACGTGGTCCTGTACTATCCGACATTGGAAAAGAAAACAGGAAAACGTGGGCATCCCAAGTGGTTTGACGGCAAAATCGACTTTGCCAAATTGGATTTGACCCGGTGCAAGGAATATGAGGTGAACAAGGGAAAACTATACGGATTGAGGGTATATGTAAAAGCCCTCAAAAGGTATGTTTCCTTGGCCGTCTGGTATCCGATGGACGGGAGGACAGACAAGTGGCAGCTTTATTTCTCTACAGACGATTCCATGGAGGGACGCGAAGTCCTGGATTATTACAGAACCAGGTTCCAATTGAAATTTTGCTTTAGAGATGGAAAGCAGCATGCTGGAATTACCAACTGTCAGTCAACTGACTTCAGAAAGTTGGATTTTCACTTCAATGCATCGCTTGCTGCTGTCAACTTGGCCAAAGCGGCATGTAAGAGGCTCGGAATAGTCTATTCTATATCCTCTTGCAAGTCATTCATACACAATGCTTATATGCTTGAAGATTTATTTGCGTGTTCGGTATTCAGCCGGACACGACATTAATTGACAAAATTTTCAAAGAACTCATTTTATTTACTGCCAGAGCCGCTTAGGCTTGGCGATTTTTTAACGAACTATTGAATAATAATACCTTTATACAATGTTAGAGTTGATAAAGATTTACAAACACAAAGTAAATTATGATTTCATTCTCGACAGGTATTACATTGATGGCAAAAAGTTTTAAATACGGAACTGATTTTTTAATAATGTGTCAAATTGGGAACTAGACAATTTTATTCTTCTCCTACCAATTCAGGAAACTCCTGTTTCAGTATTTCTTTTGCTTCCTCATAATCATTTTCCATAACATCTCTCCTAAGAAGGATAATAACATACTATCCTGATGTTTTTGCACTACTTAATGCAAGATTTTGCATTAAGTAATGCAAACTTCTGCACTGCTGAATGCAAAGGATTGCACTACCAAATGCAATAGTATAAGCAATGGAATACAAAACAGCTTACCTGCCCACATCGTATTAAATACAAAAAGGCTGGACTCTCCTTGTATAACAAGAGAATCCAGCCTCTTCTTTTAGATATAGAAACCTCTATTACAATGTAAATTCTCCTTCCAGCCGGATATCATCCGAAGCTGCTCCAACCATGACTTTAAAGTCTCCTGGTTCTACCACTTGCTTCATTTCCATATTATAAAGAGACAGTTCTTCTTCACCCAATGTGAAAGTGACTTTCTTACTTTCACCTATCTTCAGGGAGATACGTTCGAAAGCCTTTAACAGGATTGGGGACTGAGAAACAGAGGCTACTTTGTCACAGATGTAAAGCTGGACAACTTCTTCCCCGTCACAGTCTCCGGTATTGGTAACCGTACAACTGACCGTTTGCAAGACATCTTTTCCATTACCTTTCTGCAGTTCCAATTGACTGTAATCAAACTTAGTATAGCTCAATCCATAGCCAAATGCATAAAGAGGCGTTCCTTCTTCTTCGACATAGGCACGCTGTTTTCCCTGTGAATAGAATAAGGGTAACTGACCTTCGCTGCGGGGTACGGATACAGGCAAACGTCCGGCAGGATTATAATCGCCAAACAAAACATCTGCTATAGCTGCCCCACCCTGTTCACCCGGATACCAGGCAGTAAGCAACGCCTGTGCCTTTTCCGAAGCCAGGTTCATATTTAATGTACGTCCCTGGATATAAATAACAACTAATGGTTTGCCTGTGGCAGCTACCGCCTCCAGGAGTTTTTCCTGATCGCCCAGTAAACGCAATGTGCTACGGTCATATCCTTCGCCACAATCCATATCCGACAGGAGTTGGTTTCCATCATTAGAAACATCCGCTGCACCTGTACCTATATATTTTGTCTTGAAATCGCGGGCACTCGAACCACCGACAACCAAAACAACTGCATCGGCAGCACGGGCAGCTTCCACCGCTGCCGGGATATTACTGGTCGTTACATCACGGATTGCACAGCCTTTTACATAATTCACTTTCGTTGAAGGAGAAACGGCTTTTCGTATACCATCCAGTACTGTAACAATCTCTTCACGTTCCTGAGGAGCCGTGTAGTCACCCAACTGGTTATACATCATATCCGCATTCGGACCGATTACAGCTATACTTTCAATATTTTTTTTCAGAGGCAATACACCTTCATTTTTTAGTAAAACAATCCCTTCACGGGCAACTTCGCGAGCCAGTTCTTTGTGAGTTTTTGAACGTACCACCTGTTTAGCCTGTTCCGGTGAAACATACGGATTCTCAAACAACCCCATGCGGAATTTCAGACGAAGGACATTAGCGACCGCTCTGTTGAGGTCATCCATGGTAATAGCACCTTCTTCCAAAGCTTTCTGAAGATTCTTTCCATAAGCATTTCCTCCCAGGTCCATATCAAGACCGGCTTTCAAAGCCAGAACGGCAGCTTCCTTATTATTTTTCGCCACTCTTGCCCCGACAATGCCTTCGATACTTGTCAAATCCGAATAAACGAACCCTTTAAAACCCCATTGATCACGGAGAACATCCGTCAATAAATATTTATTAGAAGTACAGGGAATACCATCGATAGAATTATAGGAAGTCATAATCGTTCCAACCCCTTCTTCCACTGCTTTCTTGAAAGGAGGCAGATAATCGGAAAATAACTGACGCATACCGACATTGGCACGTGCACCGTTATGTCCGGCTTCAGGAATGCCATAAGCGGCAAAATGTTTCAAGGTAGAATACAAATGCTTTCCGTCATTCTGCGATTTCCCCTGCATACCTTTCATAAAGGCAACCCCCAGATGAGTTGTCAGCACAGGATCTTCACCGAAAGTCTCTTCCATACGTGACCAACGTGGTTCACGGGCAATATCCAGCACCGGACCATAACCGATGTTGGCCCCCTGTGAACGTGCTTCCAGGGCAATAGCTTCTCCCATCCGATGCATTAACTCTGCATTCCAGGTACTTGCCTGAGACAAAGATGTCGGGAAGACAGTGGTACCAATCGCCATATGTCCGTGAGGACATTCTTCTGCAAACAGCACAGGGATTCCCAGACGGGTTTCTTCTACAGCATATTTTTGCAAGGCATTCAATGCTTTAGCTGACAGTTCCGGATTTAATCCTGTCTCCAAAGTCTTTTGTGTCCAGGGATCGGCGCGGAGGACTGCCCAGAATGAACCGATAGGCATCGTCTTCATCCGTTCTTTATAGAGGTCGGAAGCAACAACGCCGTTTTCCGTTTTAGTATACATTTCCCAACCAAGCGGACAACATAACTGACCGACTTTTTCTTCAACCGTCATACGTCCTATAAGATCGTTTACTCTGTCTTCAACAGGAGCCGTAGCCTGCTTGTATAACGGTTGTTGCGCCACGGCCTGTCCCGCACAAATGGCAAGGCCGATAATTAAAGTTGTTGTTTTACTCATATAACAAGTTATTTTATTTCAGTTATTTATCAGAAGTAAACTGCAAAGCAATCGGTTCGTTTTTCAACCCTTTCGGAAGGGTGACTCTTACCTTACCGTCCTTGCTGGTATATTTTACTGTTTTGTTACCTTTCAGCATTTTCATTTTACCTGTCGGAATGTTTCCTGTCCATTCAATTGTTTCAGGCAAATTCTCTCCTTCCGGCAAAGCGTAAACAGCATATAATGTTTTACCGTCCTTATCAGCTGTAAACCAAACATTTCCATCATTATAAACCGGAGTGATACGAGTGTTGTAAATGGCCTTTCCATTGGCTCTCAGCCAGTCACCAATCACATGCAGACGTTCTGCAACAGCATCTTCAATAGTACCCTGTGGCGTAGGACCGACACCCAGCAGCAGACATCCGCCTTTTGCCGTGATTTCAGCCAGCAGACCGATTACTTTCGTCGGAGATTTATAAGGAGCATTAGGAACCCATCCCCAATCGTTACTCAAAGTAATACAACTTTCCCAGGGATTATTCAACTGAGTCTCAGGAATACTACGTTCCGGAGTTTGATAATTTTCATTTTTTCCACGGATAGTACGGTCTACGGAAATCAGTCCGGGTTGAGTAGAAGTACGTACCTTATTCAATAATTTATCCAGATGGACATCTTCACCGGTCACCCAGCCGCCATCCAGCCAAAGGATATCGAAGTTGCCATAATTAGTCATCAGTTCATCCATCTGGTTATAGGTAAATTCCTGGTAATTTTTCCACCAGTCCGGATGACGGTCTATCTTATAATTCTGGCGACGGTTGGGAGTTGCAAAATAAGGATTCCAGAACCATTCGCAATGCCAGTCCGGTTTGGAGAAATAACACCCGATCATGAAATCCTTCTGACGGAATGCGTCAAAGACATAACGGGCCACATCTTTTTTGGGGTTATTGGCAAAAGGACCGTTTGCAATAGAAAAATCTGTATATTTTGAATCAAACATACAGAAACCATCATGGTGTTTGGTTGTAAAAATCATATATTTCATTCCGGCATCCTTCATAATATCAGCCCATTTGTCCGGATTGAACTGTGTCGGGTTCAATGATTCCTTTAAACCGAAATACCACTTCTTGTATTCATCATAGGTCATATCCTTTTTACGGGAAATCCAGTCTACATCCTCTGAACAAATAGACCATGACTCTACAATACCCGGAACCGAATAAAGCCCCCAATGGAATAATACACCGAATTTCTGGTCCTGCCATTTATCAAGTTTATCCAAGATCTGTTGATCTGTAGGCCATTCATAATCAGTAGAACGTTCATGAACGAATCCTTGTACTTCTTGGGCGTTTACATTCATAGACAAAGCTACACCAACTAAACATCCGAATAGTGTTTTCTGGAATTTCATAAAATGATTGTTTTAATTATTGTACATTCTTAATTTTTCGTTTAAGTCAAATCAGATTTAGTATTAAAAATCACGGCAAGTTATAGAAAATATCCCAAATGTCAAAATGTAATCCAGACAATATGTAACAAAAAAAATGTATGGACTGAGCGAGTGATTGATTTGTCAGACGACATTCAATCTCAGCCCGGTCCATACACTTTCTGTTCTATTTATTCCAAAGAACTATCCAATACGATAGTCTGCCCTTTTGCCAACTTAACTGATTTCACCAAGCCTGCATAACGCACTGGGATAATTTCATCCCCCTTCGTCCTATCCGCTTTAATCACTGCTTTAGTCAATACTCCGTCTTTCCAGAAAATATCGACCTCATAACCACCACGTGCCCGCAATCCGGTAACAGAGCCTGTCGGATATTTTGCCGGTAAGGCTGGCAACAAGCTGATTTCCCCTGCATGACTCTGTAAAAGCATTTCGGTAATGGCGGTAGTAATACCTAAGTTTCCATCTATTTGCCATGATTTCATAAATTCGCAAGTCAGATTCGGAGATAAAGCCAGGTCAAAATGACGGTCTATCACACGTTGCACACTATCCGGTTCTTCAAAACGGGCCCAGTAAACGGCTGGGAATGATCCTGTCCAGCTACCACTGTTATAAGAATAACCCGGACGCCGGTACTCTATCGTTTTTCTGAAAGCCTGAGCCAGTTCAGGTGTTCCACGCAGCGTTATTTGATTTCCTACGGCAAATGCCCAGCCATGCCCGACCTGTCCGCTGGCCGGATTGGAAGGTTCCCAATCGTCGTTCCATTCCTGTAGTTGTCCTGTTCTTGGGCTGATCTTCATCGGAGGCAGTTTAGCATATGCTTTTGCCACTTCTTCTTTAAAAGCTCCGTCATTCAGAATTTCTGCTGCTTTCATCGTGTTTTCAAACAAAGCACGAATGATCTGCATATCCTGGGCGGAACCGATACAGGCCCATCCCTCCTCACCATTCGGTTTGATATAACCATTCTCAAAAGATTCGGATGGACTCGTTACCAGATACCCATCCCGGTCCGTTTGCAAGTTGTCCAAATAAAACAAGGAAGCACTCTTTAATAAATCATAGTGATCGCGAAGGAAATCCTCGTCCAGAGTAAACAGATAATGTTCCCAGATATGTTGGCAAAGCCAAGCACCTCCTACCTGGAACAAAGAATATAATCCGGTTCCTCCAACCATCCAGGTCGTACGCCATATATCGAGATTATGATGGGCTACCCAACCACGGGAGTTATACAGGTTCTTTGCTGTTCTGGCACCGTCGACAGAGGTTTCCCGGATCATATCGAACATTGGGAAATGGCATTCGGAAAGATTGGTAATCTCAGCCGGCCAGTAATTAATCTCCGCATTACAGTTGATCGTCCAGTTTACACTCCAGGCGGGTTGCATGTCCTGATTCCAGATACCTTGTAAGTTTGCCGGCTGCGAACCTGGCCGTGAAGCCGAGATAAGCAGATAGCGTCCGAACTGGAAATACAAAGCAGTAAGGGCCGGGTCCATGCCGGGTTTATAATTTTTTATTCGCTGGTTAATCGGTAAATTTGATTCCGGAGATTCACCCAAATCGATACTTACCCGTCCGAACAGGGAAGAGTAATCTGCCAGATGCGCCTTATATAAATCAGGGTATTTCTTTGTTTCCAGCGAGGAAAGATATTTTTCACATATTACTTTTTCATCTTTTCCGTTTACAGAAGGATCTTTATCGAAACCGTTAAAACTGGTGGCTGCAACAAAAGTAATAGTGGCAGATACTGCATCTTTTACATGTAATTTATCATCTTGGGCAGAAATTGTTCCTCCCTCCTGCTTTACTAATAACCGACCTTCAAAACGCATGCCTTTCCCTTCCTTATATACCGGAGGATGAACGCCTGTATAATTAGGATCGGTATGCCAGGGAGCCTGCCCGTTAATTACAATCTGATCACCTTCCACCTTTGTCCGGTTATTGATCTGACTACCCAGGCCGGCGATAAACTCAACAGCGTTCTTCTTATCTGCAGAGATATTCATTACAAGAGCCTGGTCGGGGTATGAAGCAAACAGTTCCCGTTTATAATTAACTCCATTCTGCGTATATGTAATCGTGACTACTCCCCGGTTCAGGTCCAACTCTCTTCTGTATCCGGAGACATTCCCGTCGCCAGGCCATTCCAGCAGAATATCGGCCAAAGGCATATAATTCTGGTTCCAGGGGCCAAGCATATGTTTATCGATCAACTCTTGGGCCTCCAGGTTCTTTTCTCCCAACAGCAATTTTCGTATTTCCGGAAGACATTTATAAGCTCCCGGCCGCTGCAAATCCCGTGGTTCGCCGCTCCAAAACGTATCATCGTTTGTACGGATGGTATCTTTGGTTACTCCCCCATAAACCATCCCACCCAAACGACCGTTGCCTATAGGAGTCGCTTCATACCAGGAAGCGGCAGGCTGGTCCATATAAAGGATGGTCGAAGACAGATCCTTTGCCGGAGGTTGACCTCCGGCACAAGACAATAATGCAACCGGTAACAGGTACCGGATAACTTTTATAAAAGTGTTTTCCATAATATCTCTCAATTATTTATAATCGGATTTCAGAGGATTAACATCCATCTCGCTAAGCGGGAATGGTCATAAATGAATAATAAACTTAACCTGCCGGCTTTATATCTACCCATTCACCTTTACGGGTTTCAAACGATAGTATGCCGTCTTCGTTCGTAACATCTCCGGCATTACCTGTTACTACTGCTTCATCTGTTCCGAATGGAGAAGCGAGACGTAATGTTCCGCCCTGTTCAGGATAGATGCGAAGTTTGGTGATCTTTCCATTCTGTTTTTCGGCAGAGATAAGGAAAGCACCCATGGCACGAAGGTTATCAAAAGAGACATTCGACCAGTCGGAAGGGATCGCCGGGAACACACGGATGATTCCGGTATGACTTTGCAAAAGCATTTCCTGGATACCGGCAGCGAAGGCAAAGTTACCTTCCAGGGTAAACGGACGGTATGTGAATTTGGACTTCCCTGTTTTTGTCTGGTCGCCGTTGGCATGGAATGTATTACGCAAGCAAAAACATTCAGCAAATGTACGCAATTCCCGGGCAGCACCATCACCGTCAAATGCACGGGCTTTCATATTACCAAACCAACTATATGAATAACCGGTCCAGTAATCGGGACCATAATCCTGCAACTTCTTTATCGTAGCTTTAATGATTTGTTGGGATTTCTCACCCTGGCTCCAATCCAGCAAACCCAACGGATGGATAGCCATTGCATGAGAGAAATGACGGTGGGACTGATCGTATGAGAAACCTTTGGCAAATGTCAAGGCACCATCCTTATCCACATCCAGTTCCGGCAGTTGTTCATTCAGTTTTTTCCAATGAGCGGCCTCTTCCGGAATCTCTAATTCAGACGCAAGTTCAGACGCGGCACTGAAAGCGAACTTCATCAAAGCCAGATCATAGTTTGTCATATCCTTAAACCAGGCGTTGATCGAATTATCGTATATCTCAGGACTGGAACTCATGGTCAGTTTACGAACACCCTGAGCATCCACCACGGATATTTGTTCCAGGTATATAGCCACATCTTTCAGGAAAGGATAAGCACGGTCTTTCAGGAAATCACGATCCATCGAATATTTCCAGTGAAGATAAAAATGCTGTGCCAACCAGGCTCCGGCCGTCTGCGACATGGAATATTGAATCCATCCTCCCATCGGAACACCTAACAACGTACATACACCAGGGACATTCATTCCATCCGTTTCAAAATACTGGCGGGTATATTCCTTATAGACATCCCGCTGATTCCAAAGCGTATTCAGATAACCCAGACCTTCCGTCAGATGGTTACCGGTATAAGTCGGCCAGTAGCTGAGTTGAGTATTCAGGTCATGATGATAATCACCTTTCCAGGGCGGGAGTTTACCGTTATCGGCAGTCCATACAGCCTGCAAAGAGATGGGATAAGAGTTTTCGCGGGTGGCAGAACCGTATTTATACATTTCATTATCATATTGTTTCTGCAAAACAGGATCCGGAAGTGTGACGGATGACTGCGCCCAATAGTTCTTCCAGAAATTCAGGTGAGAAAGATAATCCTGATTCACTCCGCGTGTCATGGCTTCCTGTGTCTTTTCTGCTGCCTTATCGGATTCCAATGAAGAAGTCACGCTCCAGACACCATACAGCGTCTTTCCTTTCTGTTCCCAGCGAACATTCACATCATACGAAAAACCATTCCAGCCTTCCTGATGATAGGTAATCCGATTCGCATCTTCATCAATAGTACCTTGTTTATAACCTAGACGGCGCAAATCCTGCCCTTCTACGGAATTTCCGGCTTTATCTCCTCCTGTACTGTATTTGGGAGAAATTAAGGTAGGAGTTATCGACGAGGGTAAATTCTCGAAAACAAACCAACCGACCGGTTCAGTGGCATGGACAAAAGTTTTCAACGTGGTTCCGTTATCCCACGTCGCTTCACAAAGCGCATCATTCAAATAAAGACGGACATCGGAAGGAGAACCCAGTTCTTCCAGAGAGAACTCCAGCGCCGCCCCCGGTATTTTGGACGGAGCCGGTTGACGGTCATACGGATGGTCGTATTTCTGCTGAACCGGAAGATAATCCTTTTTCTTCACTTGTTCACGAACCCAGGCAAACCGGTTATTCGGACCGGAGATACTATCCATCGGACGCAAATCCCAGAGGTCTGTCCTGTCCAGGGATAAACGTAATGCCGAATCCCGCTGCCAAACCAAAGCCCCGACAGTCGCATTTCCTAACGGCATCCCTTCATCCCAGGTAGTTGCCAGGTTGGAGAATCGCAAATCGCTTTCGGAAGGAGTAACAGGCAGATCGACCTTTCCACCATTACAGGCTGCTAATAGCCAGACTGTCGATACGAGTAATAAATGTTTCATCATTATATGTATAAATTGGTATTATTTTATTGCATAAGTTTTCCTTTAATACCGAAATCATCGATAATCAGCATACCGTTTCCTTGCTTCATAATGGCAATATAAAAGTCTGTACATGAGGGAACCGTAAAGCACACCCGGCATTTACCCGGACGATTCAGATCGTAAGAAAACACAGGAACTTTTTCCGATGGAGAGATTCCAACGACCTTATAAACATCACGAGCGTCTACTTTATAATCGAATTCGATCTCATACGTCTGACCGGGCACAAAACGAATCATAGCCGGAGAGGTTCTGTACACTTCGCCGTTCCGTTCACGCCAGGTTGCTAAAGACCAGTTACCATTAATCGTATTATCGGTATAGATGCCATGCTTTTCAGATAAATGTGTTGTAAAGGCACTGGGTTGGCAAGGGATAAAAGGACCCCATCCTTCATCTACATGCTCAAAGTCTTCGTAATAATCATATCCTGCTTTTTTAGGAGACTGATAAGCGATGACACGTACATCGTCAAAGGCGACAACAGACGTATCACCCGAAACAGCAGCACATAAAGATAATGTAACGCTACTTTTACCGGCCGGAACCCGGAAAGGAAGTTTCAAACGCTGCCATGTCGTTTTGAAACGATCGGTATTATCGGTATAATTAAAGACATTACTTTCTTCAATAGAAACCTGTTCATTCTGTTGGCTACCGGTCTGTATACTTAATGCAGCTCCCTTCCGACCGGTTACATTAACCCACACGGATGCAACATATTCCTTACCAGGAGCCAACCCCTCAATCTGCTGGCTCACACTAGCAGCTCCTCCTCCTTTTACAGATAAATAACTTTGACCGTAATCCGTCCTTTCAACAGATACTGCGGCAGCATCTCCTTCCACTTTCCAATGATCGAATGTATGGCTATCAAAGCCCATATCTTTAACGAGACTACCTGTACTCCACTCCATTGCCGGCGATGGTTTTGCTTCTTCTTTATACAAGACATAACCGGTTTCCGGCAATGCTTCGATCTCTACTCCACCGTTGCGTACGGGCAGTTTTGCCACAAATGATTTTCCGGTATCTCCCAAGCGATATAACCAAGCATCTGTAACCGATTTCCAGGAAACAGGAAGTAGCCAGGATGTCTTACCGCCTTTTACATTATAATGATATATCTTCTCTTCCGTAGCCGGATTCCAGGGAATAAATACGTTACCGCCGGACATCAGTATCCGGTCGCCTTTACGAATGACAGTTTCTTCTTTTTCATCCCAATAAGAAGTCAGGCCGTCTGCCAGTACGGCACGAACGGTGTCGAGTTGCATAACCGGATAATGCATCAGATAACGATAAGGCAATTGTTTAGTAAAGAAATTACGTATCACGCCATTAAAATCACGTCCTTTCTGCCATCCCATAAAACCTATCTCGGCCCCCCGGTTATAACCACCCAGCAATGCCGGATGTTTAGCATATCCGTCGCGATATTGGTGATGCACAAAGCGATGTATCAAGCTCTTGGCCTCAGGATTATAATGAATCCAGGTTGCTTCTTTATCGAAGACATTGGCATCTTCCGTCCAGATCGCCCAACCGTTCTGATTGAAAATCCGGGCAGTCTGATAGGCTAGCCAACGATATTCACGGTACGTATCGAGATAGACGAAAGAGAGATCGGGCACATCTTCCTTCAGCTGATTCAAACGCTTCTCAAAAGTTCCGGCCAGCATATCTGCTTCTTTATTGATAAAGAATGCCTGATCCAGCCAGCTCCAACCGGGCATATCGGTGACGATCTTGTCGTTGAATGCTCTTGCTTCGGGATACGATTCGCTATGATTGATATGGACACCGATGTGAGCATTATATTTGCGGGCTTCTTTAGCGAGGAAAGCCAGGTCGTCTTTACCGCCTGCCCGCTCGTTATAATTGCCGGAATAGTCTGGGTGAGCACTGTCATGTCCTTCACTCTGGTAGCCTTTCAACTCGAGCATTTGTCCGAAACCGTCGGTTGCCAGATAGAATTTCTTTATGTTATCCAACTGACGGAGGAAAGGGTATTGAGCGCAACTGGCAAAATTCATCGTAATGGTAGCATATGAATTCTGCAACTTTTCCACACCGGAAGGTGCCGGATAGACTTTCTGCAAAGCAACCGCCCCATCTTGCCAGTCTACCTGATTATCCTGATTACAATCATCGGACAGGATTACTTTTATATAAGGCAGTTCAGTCACTTCTCCGTCATGTCCGCGATAAATCCACTCATTCCCCCATATACCGGTAACAACTTCCCCCGGCAGCTGCACCGACTGATATAAAAACTGACGGGTACCATAAATAGAATTACTTTCAAGTGTTGCCACCAATTTATCTGAATTCAACAAAAGGATGGAACCATATTGACAGGTATTATCAACAGCCTTATCCTTTAGCGGATAGAATATATCGGAATGTACATTATCGGCAATAGCCAGAGAGGCATTCGGAGTGGATGCGGAAACAGATACCAGGTGATGGTCGGGAAAGGCTAGTGTCTTTACTTTAACATCGCCATCTTCTTCGATCTTTTTTACGGAAAGCTGAAATATATTATCGGTTACTTCGCAGCAAACATGTAGTGTAACACCTATTTCTTTTACTTTCAACGTATACAATATACAATCAGCCTCAACTTTACTCGTCACCTTGGGTTGATAATAGTCTCCGTTGATCGTGATACCCTTTACGTCAAATAACTGTCCGTTCAACCGAGCCTGATTATCCTTCCACGTATAGGATTGGATCGATGGAAAATCTTTATTCAGCAGGACATCCATTCGAGAAGAAGACAACCTGTAAGCACTTCTCTTTTTGGCAATTTCTTTGCCGGGTTCCGGCAATGCCCGGCAAACGACGTTAGATATTTGCACATTACCTTTATCATGTACACGAAATCCGGTCTGTCCGGATGAAAGAGTAATGTCTGGTATATACTTATGACCAATTTGTTCACCGTCTACATAAACTGTCAATGTACGTCCGACGCAGTTTACTTTGATATGCCTTAAATGATGTGCATATAATTTCGCTATATCGCGCGCAATCTCGATCTTTCCACCCGGTGTTTCCACATACCAAACTGCAAAACCCAAGTTATCCGCAGCCTCGTTGCATCCAACATACACCCAGTCCTTCGCATTCTTATAACGCAATAAGACACCTACCTGGGCTGATGAGTTTTGCGGTAACAGATCAAACTCGACAGTACTGTTTACGGCAGAAAAGTCATTTACCAGAATGAGACTATCCGCTTTCGTACTCAACCGATAAACAGATGAAGGGGTCTTCATTCCCCTTTCTACCGGCGATAAGGCAACAGAGGCGACAGAGATCAAACTGAAAACCCCGATTGTAAGTATTTTATTCATGGTATCTACTTGTAATTCCTATATGATATACAATAATCAAATTAACAAAGATAAAAGGTCTATACATATAAAAGAAATATATTCCTGCTCTCTTTTCCACTATATCGTATTTTGCAAACTATTCCACAGATTATGCAAAACACAAAGCAATCGTACTTCTAATAATATGTTTATTCCTCCACGATAGCCACTTTTGAAATAACCAGATCAGGACCATTCTTCAGCTTTGCTTTCAAACGAAGTATTCCGTCGTTTGAATCTTCACGCATAATATGGAGTTTAACCCATGACTCTTCATTCTCTTGTTTTACCAATTCGTAGTCACGACCTTCGAAGACAAGATGCCCCGTGCGTCCTTTCTTATCCTTGTCGACAAAACAAACATATAAGGAACCGATGATTCCCGGAGGACATTGGATCGTCAACTCCATCTCCTTTGCCTGCCATTCGGGAGTTATCTCGTATGTTGTCTTCTTATTGGCAAAGGTTTTATCCGGAGCTGCACAGTCGATGTAAAGTAAAGCATTGCTGAACTCGCCGGTAACAGTGCTCTTCAATGGTTCCACATAAGTCAGCATTTTCTGCAAGGAGGCAATATCTTTTTCATACGAAGGGTTGAAATCGTCCGAACTCATATAATGCAGGATGCTGTTCTTCAACTGGCGTACAGCCGGATTCTTTTCATCTTTCAGGTCAAAACCGCAGACAAGCAATTTCCCTTTTCCTACTTTCAACTCAAAGATAGAGGCCAGCTTATTATTCCGATGAAAATCATCGACCGGCTGCGCAATCGGCTTATAGCTTTCCGGATAGTCGTTTATATAGAAGGCACGGGCATCTTTATAAACGGATTGCCACTGCCAGTCGCTATGTGAATCGGTCGGGAACTGGGCAAACAGCGGATGTTTATCACGAACAATCATACCGATCGTATTCTTACCCTGGCCGGGGAAGAAAGTCAGCGACCAATATAAAGGATAAAAACTAATCTTATCGCAGGTTTCTTCCGTCCCTAAAGCAGATGCCTGCAAAAGAACCTTCTCTCCTTTTTCCAAACGTTTCAGGCATTCGGCATCCATCCGGTCGGTGACATACACATCTTCCGCCACAACAGGTTTATCCGGAGACTTTGCAGACGGATAAACCCAGATATTCCAACGGTTAACTATGGGCCGTCCCTGCAAACCGACTTCAACCGTCAGTTTTTGAGCAGCAGAGATAGAAGAAAGATCACAATTTATTTTACCTCCCAGTTCGGAAGTACCTACGGGCCAACGGCGGGATGCAGTCTTTCCGGAAGCGACCAGATTACTGTTTTCATCTTTAATCTTCCAGTAAAGCCCCTCCTGCAAATCTTCGGTTCCGTAATGTGCCAACTGCATTTCAGCCGTAAAAGGTTCGTTGTTTTCCCATACATATTTAGGCATACGTAACAAAGGAACTGTCGTATCATGGTGTGCACGGAACTGTTCAGGCGTTGTAATGCCTTTGCTGTCATAAAAAACATCCAGCCAACCGATCAACGCTTCGCCTTGTCCCTGATAATCCTGCATACTAAGCAACTGGATGCCGGCACAGGAAGGCGTACGAAGGAAGGACTCTATTTCATATTTGTACATGATCTGGTTCAGGGCACCGGAAGCTGCAACAAATTCCTCATTCTGATCCTCGATCTTGTTTTTACAGGCCTGCTCGCGGAACTCTTCAAAGTTACGGGCCTTCAGTACACCTGTATATTTCTTTATCTCCTCCCATTTCGGATAAACCGGCCATTGTCCGATCTCATGCGAAAGAATGGGGATGTCCGAACGTGAATACACATCTTCAAAATCCCAGGCGGTAGAAGCACCGCCCCGAAGCCCGCGGGTTCCGCCCAATCCGTCAATATAATGAGTGACCATATATTGATCGAGCGGCATGATCTTACGAGCCGTTGAAGTTGCATACAGGCGACGCGAGTCTTTTTCTTTCAAGGGTTTCAT
Organism: Parabacteroides caeci; assembly: GCF_023656795.1. Taxonomy (NCBI): domain Bacteria; kingdom Pseudomonadati; phylum Bacteroidota; class Bacteroidia; order Bacteroidales; family Tannerellaceae; genus Parabacteroides; species Parabacteroides caeci. The sequence goes on along the minus strand of NZ_JAMOKT010000056.1, from coordinate 28,430 downwards.
CCACGACTCCATCACTTCGAAATCAGAGTTACCCAACTCGTTACCGATACATTGCATAATGAAAGATGGATGGTTGCCGTAAGCATCGATCATACGGGTTAATTCCTGCTGCACATACCGGTCGGCCGAAGGATTCTTACCCAATCCCTGCGGATGGCCTTTGGTATCCATCTCTTTTCGTTCTTTCTGCTCGACAGACATCCACCAGTCGATCCAAATCGTTTCTGCCTGGATATAAATACCGATCCGGTCGGCCGCGATAAAAGCCGCTTCCGGAGGACACCAGGAATGAAAACGAACATGATTCAGACCGTAGTCTTTATAAATACGGAAAATCTTTTCCCAATCTTCTACCTTACAGGACGGATAACCCGTCAGCGGGAAATGCACGCAATCGAGATTACCACGCAGAAAAACAGGTTTTCCGTTGATAAGAACTTTCGATTTGGATGTCGTCACTTCCCGGAAACCAAACTCGATTTCACGGGTATCGTATATTTTCTTTTTATCCCGTACGGTAACTTTCAACTGATACAAATGAGGAGTGACATCATTCCATAGCTTGATACCCTCCGGCATAGATGCTTTAAAATTCAGTACGTTCGCTCCCTTATGTAACGGCTGTTCGGTTGTTCCTGTAAAAACAACTGCTCCACTCTCACGCTCTGTCAGTTGCCAGGTTATACGTGCATCGACCTTTTTAGGGGAAGTATTCATCAAGGTATCCATCAGTTGCAGGGAACAGGGTGAAACCTTGGTAAACACCTGCGGATTAGAGAAATGAACCGGTTCGATCGCCTTCAATTGTATGCGTCCGACAGCTCCATTCCAAATGCTTTGCGTATATTCCGTATAGACATGACCTTTATCACCGATATTATAGATCAGATCATTATTGATACGAATAGTCAACCGATGTTTACCGGGGGATAGATAACCGAGATCATGGTAATGGGGAGTAGACAAAGCATCCTGCACGGATACCTCCTTTCCATCTACAAAAACACGTGATTCCCATAAGACGCGTTCCAGTTCCATCCGAATGCGTTTTCCGTTCCATTCGGATGGAATTTCAATTTCTCTCGAATACCAGGCCGGACCATAGTATTTATAAGCACGGGTCAGGATACCGAAATCGGAACCGGACGTCTTCCCGCCATATTGCGCCTCATCGGTTGTTCCCGGCAAGGCAATCGTTTTATCAAACGAACGGTCCTGCCAGTTTTCTTTCATCCCCTGATCGGCAGGGTCGAGACTGAACTGCCAGGTTCCTGCCAACGATTGAATATCCTGCGCGTGCAGATAGCTTCCAAGAGTTAAAGAAAGTAGTGTTAGTGAAATAGTTTTGCTTAGCTTCATATAAAATTATGTTTCTGATACAGTCTATTAGCCCGGTCACAGTATGATTTACCCGCCAGTTTGTAAGGATAAACCCCAATTCTTTATTCATATCACAGCTGTGAAACAAAAGAAACTCAACTGTGATACAAACGGAATCCAACTGTGAAACAAAAGAAATGCATCTGTGATATGGAAAGAATATACGCTTATTCCGTCATAAACTTGAAATTATATTCACTGAATGACCAAATCTTTTTTCCTTTCGGTTGAACGGCTTTCCCTTTTTTCTTTCCTTTCTTATCAACCGTAACGGTCAGATCGATGCGGGTAAACTCTCCCTTTTCGTAATTATAGGAACTTCCGTCATCATCATATAAAGAATATGTGCCCGGTTTGTTTCCATAATGCCGTACTTCCAGCGGATATTTCTGATCACCGAATTTCGACATAGCAGGCCAGAGTGGGATAATACCACCGTCTTTTACATATACAGGAATATGGCGGTCAGCCGGGATAACAGTTATGACTTCTCCCTCACCGGCAAACTTTCCGGTGTAAAAATCATACCATTTACCTTGCGGGAGAACGACTTTACGTTCTTTCTCTCCGGCAAACAAAGGAGCGACCAGGATATTCTCGCCGACCATAAACTGGTCTTTCACTTCCCGGCGTACAGCCATCGCATACGGATTCTCAGTTGCATCCAGCTTACCTTCTTCCGTCTGTGCTTCAACAGAATAACCTTCTTCCAGATTCATGGCACGTACCGGAGGTGTTCCGTAGAATGCGTAATCGGCAAAAGCGGTATATAAATAAGGTATCAACTGAATACGCAACAAAGCGATCTCACGAATATCATCTTCTACATCTGCAAAAGTCCATGGTTTCGTTCCATCCGCCCAGGCATTCAACTGTGCAATAGGCGAAAAACAAACAGTCTGCATCCGTCGAAGCCATTCTTCCGATGTTTTGGAGGAACGGACTTCCGGTGTCCATAACACGCCGATAAAAGAACTGTTTATCAAAGCGGTGATAAAACCGCGATGGTCGTAATAGTCATTATACAGGACATAAGGATAAGCATTCGTTCCCGCATTACCGGCACGTACCTGCCCATAAGTACGCAGATTCTTTTCGCGATACATCTTTACCGTAGCCTGTTGCATCAGCGAACCATACAAGTTACGCAACTGTTCCGCCGGGATACCGGAAGGAAACGTAGCTACGTCAGGCCACAACCAGGAATCATAACCATCGTTCTCATCCATCTTATATCCGCTTATTCCCAGGTCGACCTGATGTTTACGGAAGTGATCGGTCATAATTTTACAGGCCTCAGGCATGGAGTAGTCGGGAACCTCACCCAGCCAGACCGTATGAGAACCGGTATAGGGTTTTATCTTATTGTATACTTCACTATGTTTGGATACATACGGATTCATCCAAAGGTTCAACCGTATATCGCGGTCGAGCATCTCTTTGGCAAAGCCGGGAGCATCCGGGAAGCGGGTTTTATCCCATTCATAGGTACAAGGATAAGCTTTGCTATGCCATCCCGGTTCAAGACCAATCACGGAAAGAGGAAATCCACGTTTCTCAAATTCATCCACCTCTTTCTTTACATCGTTATCGGTAAACAAAGTCGGTGTACGGTGCCAGAAACCCAGTCCCCAACGCGGAGGCAAAGCGCCACCACCATTATACAGATTGTAACGGCGAACGACATCTTGCATGGTTGGCCCCGCAAAGAAAACCAATTCCACGCCCTGTGCGGGAACCAGGACTTCGATATTGTCGGAATAAGGTTGTGCAGGCCAGGTCGGATCTGTATTACGGTCCTGTTCCTCCGGGGCATTCGGTCCCTTGCGAACGGCCGTTCCTACCCATAAATCTATATAGCGGGCGGAATTGATCAGTACACCATATCCGCGGGAAGAGACGAAGAAAGGAACCGGTGCATGGGTACGGCCGTTATCGCTTCCGGTGTAATGATCCATATGCAGCCGCATGATACGGCCCCGTTGTTCAACGGTTTTGAAGTTAAGCCCCAAACCGAATATCTTCTCCCCTTTTTCCAACGGGAAACTGATATACGTTTTGCCATCCCTTAACTCTATTTTTACATCAGCCGGTGATATAGGTAACCGACCTTCCGCCATCTGCTGCAAGGCTTCTTTCTTCGGAGTTATATCGAGTTCGCTCAGCAGGTTGATCTTTTCGGGTGTGCCTACTGAAAGTTTCCATATTCCGGCATATTCATTATTGCCCCATTCTTTTGGGGTTACGTTCGGTTGACTATAGGCTGTCATGACTAAGCCGATAGACGCAAATAATAAGGTAAGTCTTCTCATGGTATTGTTATATACGTATTTACTCCGCAAAATAAGAGTTTTTCCCTAAAAGAACAAATAGACTATATAAGATAAAAGATGGACAATCATTCGATAATCCATCTTTTAATCTATTTTCAACGTTCACTATTCATAACCTTATTTTACTCTGCATGTAAGGTTATTGTCCCTCCAATCGTATCCCCAGCCTTTAACGGTTTTCTGAACGGAGCATAGTAGCTGCCCAGGAACATTTCGTTGCCGGCAGTGACGAAATCAGCCACCAGGAAACGGATACGGTCTTTTTCCAACCATGAACGCCAGTGCTGTTTGCCATCTGAAACGGCGGTTACCTTATTGCCTGCGGCATTGGTTAGGCCGGCGTACCAGATATTACGACGGGTAGAGCGGAAATCGTTGCTTCCCAATTCATTGTAATCGAGGCTCCACGACCAGGTCGGCTCCACTCGCGGATTGAGATGCGAGGGTAAACCGGAATAAAACAGGTCTGCCTCTCCTACCGGACGACTGATATGGTCTTCCGGATAAACACTCCACAGGCCATCGCGACGCCAGAATGTTTTATTGAAGGTTGCCGGGGCCTCAAAAACCAATCCCCATTGGCGGGGATTTACGTCAGCCAGCGCATTAAATGAATAGCTGACAGAAAGTTTTCCGGCTGCGTTGACAGTCAGTTTATAGCTTCCTTCAAACTCTTTATAGCTTCCTTTCACCGTGACAACTACATCGTCACCGACTTTTGCCGCATCGATTTCCGTTGGGTTCCATTCCGTACAAATATCATTAAATAAAGGAGTATTTGCATTATGGTTCGGATAACAACCGCCGCCATTCAAAGGAAGCGCCATCAGCCACGGACCGCCGTTCAGTATCTCCTGCTTTCCCTGTTTCAATGACAGGATTTGTCCGGTCGTGCGGCTCACTTCACAAATAAAGTTTTTACCGGTAATGCGGTAACGGTCACTTGCCTTCTTCAGTTGTGTCGTAAGCGGCTGCAATTCCGGTAATTCATTCTGAACCTGTTTACCTACCGGAATGATATACTCGTCGGCAATGAAACCGCGCGGATCGGTAAAAGAAAGATACAACTCGTTTGCCTGATCCGGATTCATAATCGGAATACGTATCTGACCGCTCTCTCCCGGCTTAATCGAGGCAAAAGAAACTCCTCGTTCATCCCCATATTTCCAGTTGAGTTGCAATTCATTGAAATCAGTATAGGTATATCTGTTTTCCAAATTAATAACCAACTCTTTAGCAGGCGACAACCGGTCTGTTTGCACACGAATCGGACTATATATCTTTTTCATATCCCAATATTCCGGTTTCGGACGACGCCATCCGTCTATCGGCCCCCACGGACCGTACCCCACAGCATCCCCATTCGGCAATTGGAAAATATCGTCGATACCCGACCAGATAGAACCGCCCAGCACGCCATCCGTCTTATACATATTCTCCCAGGTCGGAGACAGTGCCAGCGCCCAGTCGCTACGTACACCGGGATCGGTCACCAACTCGCTGCGGTTGTAAACATTCAGGTGGCAATATTCCCCATACACCATCGGACGGTCGCTCTTGGCGGCAACCTTATATCCGCCCGGTCCGGGATAGTGAATATTGGAGATTGGAGCCGTACTTCCCTGGTTGTTGAAACCACCGTATGCCTGGTCATGGAAAGTATGCGGACGAGTCGGATCGGCTTTCTTCACATACACCTCAACCTGGGCAAACTCCTTGTTCCAATATGACTCGTTAGCAATCGACCAGAAGATAACGGACGGATGATTCCGGTAGAAATGGATTGTCTCCATATTTGCCTGCAAGACATACGGATAATATGTACTATCCTGATAATCGAGTTCTTTCCAGTTCTCATTCGCATGATGACCAATCCAGCAAACAGGCGCTTCCACTTCGACAAACATTCCCAGTTCATCACAGATTTCAAGTAATTCTTCGCAAGGAGGATAATGTGACGTACGGATAAAGTTACAGTTAGCGGCACGATATAATTCCACATCTTTCCGTTCCAGTTCCGGAGTCATGACACGCCCGGTAAGCGGATGCGCTTCATGACGGCAGACGCCTCTCAACTTTACCGGCTTGCCGTTTACCAACAGACGGTTGCCCTGTACTTCTACTTCACGGAAACCGAAACGTTTTTCTATCTGTTCAGTGGTTACGTCCGCATTTCCCAATTCTATTTTCATCGTATATAAATAAGGATGCTCATTATCCCATTTCCGGGGATCGGCCACTTTTCCGGTTAACCAGCCGGTCCAGGTTTGGCCCGGAGACAGTTCCGGAATTGCCTGATCGAGAACAACGGGAAGACCGCCGATAGAAAGACGCGCTGCTATATTCTTCTCCGTCTCCCTTCCGGCATTTGTCACAGCCAGATACACGTTGAGTTCGGCATCCTTATATTGTTCATCCAACTCCGTCACGATACGGAGATCGGAAATATGCACATCGGGTACGGCAAAGAGCGTGACTTTGCGCGTAATACCTCCCAGTTGATGAGCGGCATACTGCGTCAAGCTTCCCAGCATATCAGCCAGCGATTCGCTACGGACCTTCAGTGCTAATCTGTTTTCTCCCGGTTGCAAAGCTGTGGTAGCATCCAACTCAAACGCAGTCATACCTCCCATATGGGTTCCTATCTCTTTTCCGTTCAGCCAGACAATACATTCGCTGGATACACCGTCGAAACGCAACTTCACCTGCTTGCCTTTCCAGTCTGCCGGCAACGTAAAAATAGTCTGATAACCTCCAAAGCCGGCAGAATCGACTTTGAATCCCTGCATCGACCATTGTCCGGGTACAACAATCGGATGCCATCCGTCCGTATCGGCCTTGCGGGTATAAAAATCAGCTTTCGGAGACGGATTAAACTGCCAGGTCCCGTTCAATGAGAGAACCGGATTGTACACGCCCGGCACACTGTACGGAACAGTTGTATAAACCGGAAGATGTTCTTCCACATTCACGGTCGTATCCACCCGGTAACTTTGTGTCTGTGCCAGCGCCAACTTTTTATCCCCTTCAAACGGAATCGGTTTCTTTGGATTGGATGAATAAAGATTCAATTCTGAAACAATGGCATTCGGTCCTTTCAATACTTCGAAAACCAGTACCAGCTGCCCATAGGCAAATGCCTTTTTCGGCAGGTCGATACGGTAACGCTGTTCCTTCCCTTTTTCAAGAACGACAGGAGCCTGTACCTCGTTTCCATCGGCTACGATCCGTTGCCGGCGCTCGCTATCCGCCAGATAGACTACCTCCAACTGGTAATCCGCCTGTATATCCAAACGGTCGAAAGCATAGATAACAGTCCCTCCGAAATTGCAGGTTCTTGCCGTCATACTTCCTCCCGTTTCATCGGGCATGGTATAATTATCGCCTTTCACCAGAAACGGTTGTTTGCCGTCCACACCACAGTCGTTGGAAGCAACCGGATGCAAGGTCGTTGTTTGTGCGCTCATTGTTACAATCGAAAGTAACAAGATCAAGGTACTCAGAACAGGCCTCCTGTGCCTGGATCGTTCAAGGTTATTCATGCTATATCATATTTAGTATTTCTACTGCAATATTACGAATATATGTCCGCTTTACCCGTATATTTTTCCGATAGAAAAAACGAGAGGATGGAACTAATACCGAATAAACTTATACAAAACGGAATAACGGCATATTACTAAATTAATGGCCTTATTTCATAATAATAATATATTATAGAATAATAAACAAGATATATAGTTCATTATCCGAATTATTTCCGTTCCTTTGCACTAGAAACAATAAGAGATTTATTTCGATCTTACTTTCACATGTATCTCCTCAGTAATAAGCATTGAGTATTTCCATCTCTGATAAAGACCTTCCTAAAGTTTTATTGTTATATTATTAATTTTTTATTTTTATATTTATGAACATGTATATTGGTAACCTTAGCTACAATGTTAAGGAATCAGATTTGAGAGATGTAATGGAAGAGTTCGGAACAGTTGATTCTGTAAAACTTATTGTAGACCGCGATACCAGAAGATCGAAAGGTTTCGCTTTTGTTGAAATGCCGGAAAATGCAGAAGCCTTCAAAGCTATCAACGAATTAAACGGTGCAGAATACGAAGGCCGGGCAATGGTAGTGAAAGAAGCACTTCCAAGAAACTAATTGACTGACATTATATTTATTATATATCAGTAGGAGAAAGGATATTCCATATGGGATATCCTTTTTTTGCGTTTATAGTACAGGGTTTTCTACAAATCAACTATCATACTATCATTCCCTCGTGTAAGTATCTATATACAGGCACATTAACCTATGACAGTTACCGCTTTTAACTATCACTAATCTATCATACAACCATCATTTTAACGATATTTTAACCAAAGAACAGTCATTTCAACTCATAAAAAGTACCTGTAACCGTTCGATACCACCTCTTATAATTCGTCGCCCTACTACCTTTTTATCTCAAACCTATGACTTATTTTCATCCGAATACCTATTTTTTGTTGCCGGCATGCCCATTTCGACCTATTTCACACCCCCATCTCAACGATGCTTACACCCGGGTGTCGGGCATATCAAGACCCGGGTGTCAAGCGACTTATATTACTATCCATCTGATTTTGAACAGTATACTTACTGAAAAGAAGTACTTATCTATCCGTCTTTTCAAGCAGGCTATGATAGTTGCGTGATAGATAAGTGATAGTTAAAAGCGGCAACTATCATAAGACAACACACACATATACAACACATTACATAAACAAATGATAGTATGACAGTTAATTTCAAAAAAACATGGTAGTAAATCTGTTTAGTTGAAATACTTATTGCGCCTTCAAACTATCTACCGGATTGGCATTTGCCGCCCGCCAACTCTGGAATGTGACTGTTCCTATCGTAATGACCAGCACAATTGTCAATGCGGCCAGATATACCCACCAGTACATCGGTGTCTTATAGGCAAAACTTTCCAGCCATTTCTTAATGCCATAGTAGCCGACCGGCGCAGCCAGGGCAAAACAAACTAGTACAATATAAATATATGAACGGTTAAGCATCTTCAGAATTTCACTGTTAGTCGCCCCATGTACCTTACGCACACCGATTTCTTTCCGACGATACTGTGTATCGAATACGACTAATCCGAATACTCCTACAAGCGATATGATTATTGCCAATATGCTAAAGACAGTAATCAGGCTACGCAAATTCTCTTCCTTATGATACAAATGATTAAAGATCGTATCATAAAACTGCACATCAAACGGATAGGCCGGATCAAGATCCGCCAATGTCTTACGGATATGATTAACAGCTGCATGCACATCGGATCCCGCTTTCAGACGAATATAAGAGACAGACATCGGATATGGCATTTTTGACACCACAAAAGCAATATTGTTCTCTCCGTTGCGAAGAGAGGTAAACTTCACATTTCCGGTAAATCCGATAATACGTCCGGGAACCCATGACTGAAGAATATCTCCCTGTTCCATATTTACCGCCAGTTTGGCTGCCTCATTAAATATATAAACAGGTTCTTCCGATAACTCATCGGACAAAGAGAAATCGCGCCCCTCTTCAACCGGAATACCCATCACCCGGAGGAAATTGGAAGAAGTCATGATCATAAAAAATTGAAACTCCTTTTGCTTCAAAACAGCTCCATTGGTACTGTAACCATCTTTTGAAGCCACTTTTTCCATGGCAAAGGCAACATCCTCGATATCCGGAAATTCCTTCAACCGGTTTACATATGTCTCATGATGTTTTTTATAAAGTTCTCCGCTTAATTCCACAATAGCGATCTGATCCTTATCGAAACCAAGCGAGAAACTACGCATATAATCATTTTGTAACTGCACAAAGCTAGCCCCGATAATCAACAGGATAGAAACTATAAATTGTACACTGACCAAAATGGTACGCAGTTTACGACCGGACGGAGAAAGTCCGAAACTGCCTTTCAGCACCAGTGCTGGCGGAAAAGAGGTTACATACCAGGAAGGATATAATCCGGCGACCACTCCGGTCAGCAATGCCACCCCACCCGTAATCAAAATAATCGGCAGATTCTTCAGGATACTCAAATCAGCTTCCACAAAAGGTAAAGCGGTTGCCCTGCCAAGCATCCAAACCAGAACCAAACTGATCGACCAGGCTATAAGACTGACAATAGCAGCCTCCGCCAGCAAAGCGTTTCGTAATAATCTATCAGAACTGCCCAGTACCTTTTGGGTGTTGATACTCTTAATACGAAGAGGTGTCAGGGCCGTACTGAAGTTGGTAAAATTGATAGCAGCTACGATAATGATCAATAAAGCGATAAAAAATAACAACAAGGTCACTTCGTTATTTCCACTGCGGAAAATCATTCCGTCCTGGCTTTCATTCAGATAATAAATAGCTGTGAGAGGGGTAAGTTTGAGCTGTTGACCTTTATTTCCTATTTTAGTAAAATCAAAATTTGCATTGAAGTTATCAACCACATCCTGTGCAGATTCCGCTTTATCCAGCAACACATAACAGGCAAAATTACTCGCCCCAAAATTATCCCACTGAAAAGTCGGTCCGATAGCCGTATAGATCAGATTCCTCATCTGGGTGTTCCCGGGGAAATCTTTATAAACGGCACCTACGGTATATTCACGGTTATCTTTGGTCTCAACATACTCTTCGGCATGCAACATTTTACCTACAGCCGGTTGGTCTCCAAAAATTTTCCGAGCTATGCTTTCAGGTAAAATGAGCTTATCGGGATCTTTCAAACAATCGATATCCCCTTCCAATATCGGGAAATCAAAGACACGGGTAATCTCAGGGTTACAGGTATATACCGGTTCACGGTAACCTATCTTTTCTCCATTCTCTATGACAGAGAAATAAATAGCCGGATTATAAGGATAGATCAACGACCCGGCTTCAATATGCGGGGATGACTGGATAACAGTTTCTACAAATCCACGAGGTAAAATAAGACCGAATGTACCGGGAGTTTCCAACTCCACTCTGAAAACTCTTTCCGCCGTCGGATGGCAACGATCAAAACTACGTTCATAATTTACCTGTATCAGAATAACGATAAAGGCTGCAAATGCAACAGCCAGTCCCGCCACATTCAAAAAGGTTGCCATCTTGAACCTACGCAGTACGCTTAAAAAGTTTCTTAGTATTGTTTTCATTATCATTTATGTTTGCTTTGGTAATTCAAATTACATGCCAAAGCAACAACACGCAGAATAACAGAATATTAGCCCAATCGCCAGAAAAGAACAATGTCTAATAATTAGACAATACTGTCAAATTATTAGACATTGAAACAGATTCTATGTAAAACGCTGTTACTCCGACTTCAAACTATCCACCGGGTTAGCATTAGCTGCCTGCCAGCTCTGGTAAGTCACCGTACCGACAGTAATAGTCAGTACAATAATCAAAGCCAGCGGATAGACCCACCAAAACATCGGTGTCTTATAGGCAAAACTCTCCAGCCACTTACTGATCCCATAATAACCAATCGGTACTGCCAGCACAAAGCAAATCAGGACAATATAAATATAGGAACTGTTCAGCATCTTCAAAACCTCACCGATAGTCGCACCATGCACTTTTCGGAGACCGATCTCTTTCCGGCGATATTGTGTATCGAATACCACCAGATTAAAGACACCCACAAGTGAAATAATGATCGCCAAAAGGCTGAATACCGTGATCAGGCTACGCAAATTCTCTTCCTTATGATATAATTCGTTGAACACAGCATCATAAAACTCGATCTCGACCGGATAAGCCGGATCTATATCAGCCAGTGTTTTATAAATATGTGAAACGGTTGCATCGACATCTGCCCCGGCTTTCAGGCGTATATAAGAAGTAGTTAGCGGATAAGGCAGTTTCCCTGTCACAAAACCGATATTACTTTCTCCCTCTCGAAGCGAAGTAAACTTGACATTGCCTGTCAACCCGACAATATCACCCGAAGCCCACGAATCCATTTTATCCCCCACTTCCATGCCTACTTCCTGTTTTGCCGTACAATTAAAAATGTAAGAAGGCGTTTCAGCCATTTCATCGGCCGGATAAAAGTCACGCCCCTCTTCTACCGGGATTCCCATCACACGCAGGAAATTTGCGGAAACAAAGATCATAAAGAAGTGGAAATCATTTTCCTTGACAGAACCGCTGTTCGTACTGTAACCATCCTGCGAACCGACCTTCTCCAGAGAAAAAGCCACATCTTCGATACCGGAAAATTCCTTCAGGCGATTAACATAGGTCTCATGAGAATTAATATACAGGTCACTGCTCAAAGGAACGATCGCGATCTGATCTTTATCAAATCCCAGCGAATAACCACGCATATATTTATTCTGCAAATGAACAAAACAAGCACTGATAATTAATAAAATAGATACCACATATTGGATACCGATCAACACCGTACGTAATTTGCGTCCCGACGGTGAAAGCCCGAAACTTCCTTTCAGCACCAGGGCCGGAGGAAAGGAGGTCACGTACCAGGAAGGATATAATCCGGCCAGTATGCCGGTAACCAATGCGATAACACCGGTCAATAAGACAATCGGCAGGTTATCTATTATACTCAAATCGGCCTCTATAAACGGCATGGTACCGGTCGTAGCCAGCACATGCACAATGAACAGGCTCGCCAGCCAGGCCACCAGACTGGTTATAGCAGCTTCGGCCAATAAAGCCCGACGTAATACGCAATCCGGACTGCCTAACACTTTCTGGGTATTGATACTCCTGATACGCATCGGCGTCAACGAAGTATTGAAATTCGTAAAATTGATGGCAGCCACTATAATGATCAGTAAGGCAATAAAAAAAAGCAGCCAGGTCACTTCTTTATTACCGCTGCGGAAAATCGTACCATCCTGGCTTTCATTCATATAATAAATGTCCGTAAGAGGCGTCAACTTTATCTGTACCTTCCCACTTCCCAACTTGGAAAAGTCGAAGTTCGCATTGAAGTTGTCCGTAACAAGCCGGGCCGATTCCGGATTATCCAGTAAAAGGAAACACATAAAACTACTGGATCCGAAATTCTCACGCATAGTATTATCGATACCCGTATAAATAAGGTTACGAATCTGCGTATTTTCCGGGAAGTCTTTATAAACGGCTCCGACAGTAAAATTCCTTACATTCTTGCTCATTATTTGCTCTTCAGCATGTAATGCCTTACCTACAGCCGACTGTTTTCCAAACATCTTACGAGCCATACTTTCCGGTAAGATCAGTTTCTCAGGATCGTTCAGGCAATCGATATCTCCTTCGATGATCGGGAAATCGAATACATGGGTCAGTGCCGGATGGCAAGTCTGAATCAATTCATGATAGCCTTCCCGTTCGCCGTTCTCCGTCACCGTAAAATAGATGGCCGGACTATAAGGAAAAATCAGGCTACCAGCCTCGATATGGGGAGATGATCCTATTACAGCCTCGATCAATCCTCGCGGAAGAATACGGGAAAATGTCCCGGCCTCCGCTTCTATCTCCTCACCACTCAATTCCACCCGGTAAATACGGTCGGCCGTCGGATGACAACGATCGAAATTACGTTCGAAGCTGATCTGTATCATAATAATGATAAAGGTTGCAAAAGCAACAGCCAACCCCGCAACATTCAGGAAAGCGGCCAGACTGAAACGGCGCAGCACGCTGAAAAAGTTCCTTAATATTGTCTTCATATCAGTTTGTTTTTACGGCATCCATTCCAAAGCCGGATTATTCCGACTTTATACTTTCCACCGGATTCGAATTTGCTACCTGCCAGTTCTGGTAAGTAACGGTTATAAAAGTAATGGCCGAAACAATAACAAAGGCTGCCGGAAATACCCACCAATAGATCGGAGTACGGTAAGCAAAGTTCTCCAACCAGCGATATACGCCATAGAATGCAACCGGAGCCGACAGCACAAAACAGATCAACAGGATCAACAGATAACTTTTGTTGAACATAAACAGTATCTCCGAGGTAGAAGAACCCAATACTTTCCGTACCGCCACTTCCTTACGCTTATGCTCGCTTTCGAAAACGACCAGCCCAAAAACACCGACAACAGAAATAAATATGGCTATCAGACTGAACAAGGTTATCAGGTTACTTATCTTCAACTCCTTGTCGTACGTATGTTGCAACACCTCATTGTAAAAAGAGACTTTAAACGGATAGACCGGATCGATCTTGCCCAACGATGCTTTTACATGTTCCATGGCAGCCCACAGGTCGCTACCGGCCTTTACTTTGATATAAGCTGCACTGTAATACCGGATTCCGTCATTTCCTTTCCAATACTTTCCACCGATGTAAAAAGCCATTGGCGACACTTCGTTACGGAAAGAAGCAAACTTGATATTAGGAATAATTCCGGCAATCTCTTCGCCTTCGACCGATTCACCCACCACAAGATCATACATATCGCGTGCCTTTTCATTAAATATATACGTTCCTTTATCTTTCAGATCATCTTCCGGCCGGAAATCACGGCCATCGATTACATTTATTCCCATGACATGCAGAAAACTCGGGGAAACCGGGATACATTGAAAATCGATAGGTTTGTCGTTATAATTCCGTCCCCAGCCCATATAATAGTCCCGGCTCGACAATATCTGGTCGGCACACGTGATAGCTTCTATTCCTGAAAATGTTTTTATTTCACTTTCCAGCACACTCAGGTTTTTATTGATCTTACTGTTCAGCTCGACAACGATCAGTTCGTCCTTATCATATCCAAGCGGCGCACTTTGCATATAATGGTTTTGCAGGAACATGAACAGAGAACCGATGATCAGGATAAAGGATGCAATAAACTGAATACTGACCAATGTACTCCGCAGCACACGTCCTTTAGGCGACAACCCAAAACTCCCTTTCAGCACCAGGGCCGGCGGAAAAGAGGTGATGTAACAAGCCGGATAAGCCCCTGCCAACACACCGACTAGCAGGGCAATGATTCCTGTGACACCGAGAATTTTCCATTGCACCACCAAAGACATATCGGCATCCACCAAAGAAGCAATAAACGAATCTTCAGCCAGATGCAATACGACCAGTGAAATCAGGAATGCCACGAAACTGATAATGACAGCCTCTCCCAATAAACTCAGCCGTAGCAGGCTATCCGGACTACCGAGCACCTTCTGCGTATTGATGCTCTTAATGCGCATCGGTGTCAATGCCGTGCTGAAGTTCGTAAAATTGATACCGGCAATCAGCAGGATTATGAAAGCGATGGCAAACAACACCTGTACTGTCTGACGACTGGCTTTCGGCATCGAATCGTAAGAAGCGTTGGTCAGGAAATGTAATTGGGTAAGCGGAGTGATATGCAGGTCGATCTTATCCCTTTCCCAATCCAGATCGGAACCGGCCATTTTTGTTTTATCGAAATTCTTTTTGAAGTTTTCCTTCACATCTTCCGCATTTGCCGGATCATCCATACGGAAAAAGAAAAAATAATTACTGTTACCCCACTCATCATAATTTTCCTTCGGATCCATCTGGAGGTAAATGATATTGCGGACAGAAGAATTACGGGGGAAATCTTTAAAAACACCGCTGACGATCGCGACTACCTTTCCCGATGTCCCACCCATCAACTGTTTACCGATAGCCGATTCATTACCGAACAGGCGATTAGCAATGCTTTCGGGAATCATGGCCGACTTCGGTTGCTCCAGCGCCGTTTCATCGCCTTCCACCATATCGAAATGGAAAACACGGGTAAAGTCGGGGGTTACCGTCGCTATCGGATCCTGAAAGTTTTGTATCTCACCGCTCCGTTCGACACTGTAAAACCCGTCGGAAGTCCACGATGTCATAAGGGTTCCTACTTTGATATGCGGCGACGATTCTGTAAAAGCCCTCGCCAAAGGACGGCTCATAATGGCTACCTGTTCTCCCTGATATTGCATATCCATCCGATAGATCGCTTCTGATTCCGGCTGGCAGGAATCGAACGTATAATCATAACTTACCTGCATCATGATCACCATAAATGCAGCGAAAGCAATGCTTAATCCCAGAATATTCAACAAAGTCGCCATCCTGAAACGGCGGAGTACACTGATAAAGTTTCGTAATATCGTTTTCATATTGACCTCTTTTTATCCAATTCGTTCAAATAACATGCCAAAACGATAACTCTTTATCTATCAAGAACATTTGGCTCACGCCTTAAAAATGAATGTCTAATAATTAGACAGTCGTGTCAAATTATTAGACATTCATAAAGGAAAATAACTTCCCGGTCACTCCGACTTTATGCTCTCCACCGGATTTGAATTAGCGACATGCCAGTTCTGAAAAGTTACGGTTATAAAGGTGATGACCGAAACAATAATAAAGGCTGCCAGAAATACCCACCAGTACATCGGCGTGCGATAAGCAAAGTTTTCCAGCCAACGATATACACCATAGAAAGCCACAGGAGCCGACAAGATAAAACAAATAACCAGAATAATCAGATAACTCCTGTTGAACAGCACCAATATTTGCGGAGTGGACGATCCCAATACTTTGCGGACAGCCACCTCTTTACGTCTGTATTCACTCTCAAACACCACCAGTCCGAAGACTCCCACTATGGAGATTAAGATCGCAATAACACTGAAAAGGGTGATCAGGTTACTGATCTTCAGTTCCTTCACATAGGTACGTTGTAATATCTCGTCATAAAAAGATACTTTAAAAGGATAAACCGGATCGATCTTCTTTAATGAAGCCTGAATATGTTTCATTGCCGCACGCAAATCACTGCCGGCCTTTACCCTGACATAGGCTGCTGCATAATATTTACTGTCGACTTCCCCTCCCCAATAGTATTTTCCCCAGACATAGAAAGTCATCGGTGAAACTTCATTGCGGAAAGAAGCAAACTTGATATTAGGCATAAAACCAATAATCTCGCCACCGTCAATCTTATCCCCCAGTTCCAAATCGTACATCTCACGGGCCTTCTCATTAAATATATAGCATCCCGTATCTTTCAGGTCATCTTCCGGACGAAAATCACGTCCGTCGGTCACTTTAATCCCCATCACACGAAGGAAAGAAGGAGACACCGGGATACATTGAAAGTTAATATCCTTATCTTTATACTCGCGCCCCCAGCCCATATAGAAGTCCCGGCTCGATAAAACCTGTTCGGCAAAAGTGATATCTTCAATCCCGGAGAATGTTTTTACCTCACTCGCCAATACATCCTGGCTCTTATTCACCTTACCGTTCAGCTCCATCACGATCAATTCGTCCTTGTCATATCCAAGCGGTGTATTCTGCATAAACCGGTTTTGCAAAAACATGAACAGGGAACTGATAATCAGGATAAATGAAGCAATGAACTGGATACTGACCAATGTACTTCTGAGCAACCTCCCTTTTGGAGACAGTCCGAAACTGCCTTTCAGTACCAGTGCCGGCGGGAAAGAGGTAATATAACAAGCCGGATAAAGGCCAGCCAACGCACCGACAGCCACAGCAATAACCGCCGTAGTAGTAATAACTCCCGACTGTGCCGAAAAAGCTATGTCGGCATCCACCAAAGAGGCTATAAAAGTCTTACCGGCTATAAACAACATCCCCAGCGAAATCAGATAAGCCACCGCACTGACGATAATTGCCTCCGCCAGTAAACTCAAACGAAGCACACTATCCGGACTTCCCAGCACCTTTTGCGTATTGATACTTTTGATACGCATCGGTGTCAGTGCCGTACTGAAATTGGTAAAGTTGATACCCGCAATCAGTAAGATGACAAAAGCTATGGCAAACAAGACACGCACTGTCTGACGGCTGGCCTTCGGCATTGAGTCGAAAGAGACATTTTCCAGGAAATGTAACTCGGGAAGTGGTGTGATACGCAGGTCAATACCATCTTTCTCCCAGTCAAAATCTTTACCGAACTGTTGGGATGCATCAAAATTCTTCATAAAGTTTTCTTTCACATCCTTCGTATTGGCAGGATCATCCATTCGGAAAAAGAAGAAATAATTCTGATTACTCCAAGTATCGTAGTTTTCTTTCGGATGCATCTGCCGGTAGATAATATTCCGGATAGAAGAGTTAAGGGGAAAATCTTTAAAGACGCCGCTTATTGTTGCTACCGTACTTCCCGTCTCCACATTCATCAGCCGTTTTCCTATAGCCGACTCGTCTCCGAACAGGCGACGCGCCATACTTTCAGGGATGATGGCAGTCTCCGGCTGATCCAGTGCCGTTTCATCTCCTTCCAGCATATTGAAATGAAAGACACGGGTAATCCCGGGCGAAGCATTCACGACCGGATCCTGAAAATTCAGCCTCTCCCCTTGCCGTTCGACACTATAAAAAAGTTCGGAATTCCACGACGCCATAATCATGCCGGCCTTAATATGGGGCGATGACTCTGTAAAACCTCTCGCAAAAGGACGGCTGAAAACGGCACTCGCTTTTCCCTGAAAATCCATGTCCATGCGGTAGATTGCATCTGCTTCCGGCTGGCAGGAATCGAACGTGTAGTCATAATTCACCTGCATCATAATCACCATAAAAGCAGCAAAAGCGATGCTTAGTCCAAATACATTCAGCAACATTGCCATTTTGAAACGGCGAAGCACGCTGATAAAGTTTCTTAAAATAGTTTTCATATCAATTGAATTATTACTCCGATTTAAGGTTGTTCACCAAACAACTTTTTAATAAATACGTAATAAATTCAGAAATGTTGCATGATAGCTATTCTGTTTTTATACTTTCTACCGGATTTTCATTGGCAGTCTTCCAGTTCTGGAAAGTAACCGTCAGGAATGTTATAACGGAAACGACTACAAAAGCGACCGCATATACCCACCAATACATCGGAATCTTATAGGCAAAATAAACCATCCAACGGCTCACCCCATAATAGGCAACCGGTATTGCCAGAACGAAACAGACAATCAGGATACGGACATAGACTTTATTGAACATAAGCAATATCTGCGAAGTGGTAGCACCATGAACTTTCCGGAGACCGATCTCTTTCTTTCTGTATTCGCTCTCAAAAATAACCAGTCCCAACACACCGACAACCGATATAAACACAGCTATCAGGCTGAATAAAGAGATCAGCCACCCGATGCTCAGTTCCCGCTTATAGAGATTATTCAATATCGTATCATAAAACCTGATCTCGGCGGGGAAATTCTTATCTATCGAAGTCAAGGCTTTCCTGATCGAAGCCACTGCATCCCGGATATCCGCCCCCGCCTTTATTTTGATATAGGCATACCTCGGCCGATACCCAGCCGCAGGCGAAACATAAAAAGCCATCGGTGCCACTTCCGTACGGAACGAAGCATACTTAATATCATCTATAAACCCGGCAATCAAGGCGGGAGGAGCCTCATACCATTCATTTCCCGTGATATATTCACCGGCAACCAGATCATATTGCAATCTGGCCGCTTCGTTAAACAGGTAAACGCCCCCAACCGATTTACTGTCTTCCTGAAGGAAATCCCGTCCCGAAATAACTGGAATGTTCATCAGCCTAAGAAAATCAGGTGAAACGACAAACACTTTGAACTGTACGTTATTCTCCCTGTAACCACGGCCAAAGTCGGTATATTCATCACTTGCCGAAAGTAAATCTGCCGCAAAAGAAACTTCCTGCACAGAGACTTCCTGCTCTAATCGATTTTCCACGGCCTCTATATTTTTAATCAACTGGCCGTTCAATTCCACAATAGCCACATGCTCCTTATCGAAACCTAAAGAAGAGGCCAGCATGTAATGATTCTGCAAGTAAATAAACAAAGCGGCAATAATCAGAGCAAAAGAGATGACATACTGGAAAGAGACCAGCAAACTTCTCATCCTTTTACCGGAAGGAGACAATCCAAACGATCCTTTCAAAACCAAGGCAGGAGAAAACGACGTTATATGCCAGGCAGGATATGCTCCGGCCAGCAAACCGGTAAGAGCAGCCAGAACTCCCGTCCCTATCAATAAAGGAATGTTGGCTTCCAATGAAAGTTCTCCACTGATCATATCTGCCAACCAGGTATTAGCCATCCCTTTAACAATAAACAAGGAAAGGATGAAAGAAAACAGACAGATCGCTACCGCTTCAACCAACATGGCACAACGCAACGTATTATCCGATCCTCCCAGAACCTTTTGTGTATTGATACTTCGGATACGCATGGGAACAAGTGCATTGCTGAAATTCGTAAAATTAATCCCGGCAATGACAACGATCAATACAGCGATGGTAAACAACACGAATACCATCGTTTTATTACCTTTGTCTTTCTGTGAATCAAAACGGGCATCTGCCTCATAATAAATATCGGTCAGTTGGGTCAGTCTCACATCTTTCGTTTTCCAATCATAATATTCATGGTTGAAATGATTCTTGAAGTCAGCAATTATCTGGTCTTTTTTACCGGGATCATCCAGTAACACATATAACTGGTAGCCGTTGGCATTCCAATTATCCTGATTCTCCTTTTCACCGATTCTCCTGTATACGGCATTTTGTACCACTGAATTTTGAGGAAAATCCTTATATACGCCACCCACAACAAAAGATAACTTATCGGCTGTCAACTGTTTGCCGACAGCCGGTTCATCTCCGAAAAACTTTTCAGCCTGGCTCTGTGCTATCAAAACATACCCCGGATTATCCAGGCTTTCTATCTTCCCCTCCAGCATCTGAAAGTCGAAAACAGAGGCATATTCAGGAGTTATTGCATTTACCGGACACCAGAAACTCGTTTCATCCGTATCATTTCCCCTTTTTAATGCAAGCTGACTACCCCAGGAAGAAAGTAATACTCCCGTCTCTATATGGGGAGACGATTGAACGAAAGCCTCTGCAAAAGGGGGAGAAACAACCACCTGGTTCCCCCAATCCGGAGTATAAAGTCCTACCCGGTAAATCCGTTCTGCATTCTTTTGGAACCTGTCGAACCCCCAGTCATATTGTAACTGGATCATTAAAATTATAAAGGCAGCAAAGGCTATACTTAAACCCATCACATTCAATAGAGTCGCCATTTTAAAACGACGGACAACTCCTAATAAATTCCTGATAATTGTTTTCATGATAGTATCTGTACTAAGTTTATAAATCTAATGACCCATCCGCTATTCTGTTTTTATGCTTATCACCGGATTTTCGCTTGCCGCCCGCCAGTTCTGGAAGGTAACAGTAACGATCGTCACAGCCGACACCAGCAGGAAAGCCAGTATGAACACCCACCAATAGATCGGAGTACGGTAAGCAAAGTTCTCCAACCAGGCATGAATGGCATACCAGGTCAACGGAGCGGCCAGCACAAAGCATATCAACAGGATACGGACATACGTTTTGTTAAACATAATCAGAATCTGCGACACGGAAGACCCCATCACCTTGCGGACACCTATTTCCTTTCTGCGATACTGGCTGTCGAATACTACCAGACCAAAGACACCCACCATCGAGATAAAGACGGCTATCAGACTGAATAATGTGATCAATGCTCCCAGACTCGTTTCTTTTTCATATAAATTATTCAGCACTTTATCAAAGAAAGTGATATCGAAAGGATAATCCGGATGAATCTCGCTCATTACATTCTTGACATGCGTCATGGCAGCTCCCATGTCCGAGCCGGCTTTTACCTTGATATATGCAAACGCCGCACCTCCCGAATAACTTTTACCACGCACTAAGAATGCCATCGGAACCACCTCCGTACGGAAAGAAGCGAACTTGATATCCGGAACAAAACCAATCACCTCCATATCACCGATCTTATCTCCCAGCTGAATGTCATAGGTCTTTCGCGCACGTTCATTAAATATATAGGCACCATGCTCTGTCAAAGTATCTTCTTCCCGGAAATCCCGCCCGTCACTTACTGCAATATTCAGTACCTTCAGGAAAGAAGGATCGACCGGCATCACCTGATACTGAATATTTTTACCATTCAGTTCACGTCCCCAGGTCATATACTGATCCTGGCTGGCCAACAGAAACTCCGCACAGGTCACATCCTCAATACCGGAGAACGATTTCATACGATTCGTGAAAGCCTCTTTACTGTTTAAGACTGTAGCCGTCAGGTCTGTCACGATGATTTGATCTTTGTCATATCCCAACGAACTGGTTCGCATAAAATTATTTTGCAAATACATGAACATAGCGCCCATAATCAAAACAAATGAAGAAATGAACTGCACACTGATCAGCACGTTCCTCAATACCCTTCCTTTGGGAGAAAGTCCGAAATTACCTTTCAGCACCAGCGCCGGCGAGAAAGATGTCATATAATAAGACGGATAAATCCCGGCCAGCACTCCGACCAGCACAGACAGCAGAGCCGTCAACGAAATCAACACCGGATGAGCGGAAAAAGAGATATCCGCATTGATCAGGCCGGTTATGGGACTGCTCGCCGTCATACGGACGATCCATAATGCCAGCAAGAAAGCCACGACACTGATACAAACCGCTTCCATCAATAAAGAGAACTGTAATGTTGCATTAGAACTACCCAGCACCTTTTGCGTATTGATGCTTTTCATACGCATTGGAGTCAAAGCCGTACTGAAATTGGTAAAATTGATACCGGCAATAAGCATAATAACAAATGCGATGGCAATCAGAACCAATATCGTCTGGCGGCTAGTCTTAGGAACCATGTCATAAAGAACATCCGTTACATAATGAAGTTCCGTCAAAGGAGTCAACCGCAAATTCAGGTCATCGGTAAACCACGGCATATTTTTCCCTATCTCATGTTTTTTATAATAATCCAGAAAGTCGTTTGTCAAATCCTTTGCCGCTTCGGGGCTATCCAGGCGGATATAAGCATAATAATTAGAACTTCCCCAATCATTCAGGCCCTCCTTATCATCCAGTTTCACATAGACAGCATTCTGAAGGATACCGTTTACCGGAAAATCCTTATAGACACCTCCCACTGTATAATCCATCTCAGGTATGGTAAAGAGGCCAGCCAACCGCCCTCTGGTATCTTTCGCTTTCATCCTCCGCCCGACAGCCGATTCCGTACCGAATATCTTTTTAGCCTGACTTTCCGAGATCAAGATCTTTTCCGGGTCCTTCAGGGCATCCTTCGTTCCTTCCAACATATCAAAAGTAAACACATCGGTAAAGGAAGGATAAATAGTCATATTCGGTTCCATATAACTATCCTGTTTCCCGTCCTTATCTACAATAAAAACCGTCTCACTATAGATAGGATAGCTAATGGCTCCGGCTATGATATGCGGTGAAAAGTTGAAAAACACATCCATCAGGGGCCGGCTTACAATAGCCTGCGGCGTTTCCTTACCCCACTGTAGCTCCACCCGGTAAATATTATCGGCTTCATTATGGAAAGTGTCAAAATTCTTATCATAATCGACCTGCATCATAATGATCATAAATGCAGAAAAAGCCACTGAAAGCCCTAAGATATTAAGAAGCGTTGCCATCTTAAAACGACGTAATACACTGATGAAATTTCGAAGAATTGTTTTCATTATATATTTATTTTTACCCGAATAGGTTCAAAACGCATGCCAAACATGTAATCATCTAATAAATAACGCCTTGACGAATCAAGGCGTTATCAGATGTGTCTAAATTTTAGACACTGGTGTAAAATAATTAGACAAAGAACAATACAAACCCTTAGCCTCCGCCTAATTATCTTTTATACTTTCGACCGGATTTGAAATAGCCGCCAGATAACTTTGAAGAAACACCGTCACGAATGAAACAAGCAGGCAGAACAATCCCGACGCAGCGTATATCCACGGCGATAAAACAATACGGTAAGAATACTCCGACAGCCACCCATTCATAAAATACCAGATCACCGGTACCGAAATAATGAACGCTATTCCTACATAAGTCAGGAAGGCCTTTACCAACCGTACAAGCACCTGCACATTTGTCGAACCGAAAACCTTACGTACCGCTATCTCCGAAGAACGCTGCTGGATAAAATAGGTCGACATCGCCAGCAATCCCAATAAAGAGATCAGGATAGCAATCAGAGCAAAGATCGAAACGATCTTCAACGTCCTTTCCTGGTCGGCGAACGAAAGCTCGATCTGCTCATCGATAAACCGACCGGTAAACTCCAACCCTGTCAGTTTCTCAAAGACAGCCGCCACTTCCTTACGGGCGGCAAACGGATCGCCTTTTACTTCCACCAACACATTGCGCGGATGCAGGTCTTCCCTGTTTATATAAAGCATCAGGATAGTCGGTTGTTTGTCCATCAGGATATTGTTCAACTGGAAATCCCTGACGATACCGGCCACAGTCACATCTTTCCACCCTCTGTATTTATAAGCCATAACATCTTCCGGCAGTTCCTGTACCCTCATCGTTTCCTGGGACAGATAATATTTAACCGTTTCGGCCACATTATTATCGCGCAGAATTTCAAAACCGAGCATATCCCAATAATTCTTATCACCGCTAAACTCCTGGAAACTGATATTCTTATCATCGAAACGGCCTGTAAAGTTCATCCCCATATTGAACGGAGTACCTTCCGCCACTCCTACCCGTTTCACACTGGCCAGTTGTTCCAACTCGTTTACCAGGGTAAAACAAGTCTGCCGGTTCGACAATGCTTCTCCGCTTATATCGATGATGTTCTCCGAATTATATCCCAACGGCGCTTTAACCAAATGCTTCACCTGCAAAAACATAGTAATGGAGGCGGCAATAAGGCAGATCGTGATTATGTTCTGGAAAATGATGAAAAACTTGCTGAACACCATCTTCGTCTGTTTGCGGAAAGTCCCGCGCACCACTTCGATCGGTTTGGCATTAGAAATGACAATCGCGGGTAGCAACCCGGCAATAAATCCGATAAGCGCGATCAGAAGAATGACAATGATCCCGTTCAGCGGGGTGATCATTTCAGACGGATAAATCTGTTTTTGTACCAGATCGCCGGCATAAGGAGCAAAGAGGAAAGCCAGGAACAAACCGATACAGAAAGAAATAGCTGTCAGCAAAGTCGACTCTATAATCAGCCTCGAAAACAATTCTTTGCGTGAAGACCCCAACAACCGCCGGGTAGCCATCTCCTTTGCCCGGAAACCGGTCTGCGCCACCGTCAGGTTAATATAATTAATGATGGCAAACAGGAGGATAAGCAAACCGACCGATAACAAAATGATCACGAACTGGCGGTTGCCCCTCTCTATGCCGGGCGAATATGTATGATTCCAGAAATACAACTGTTTCAAAGGAACAAACTCGACAACTGTCGATAAATCTCTTTCATATATCCAGAAGAATGTCTTGAACCAGTTCCGGATATCATCCGATTTAGAGGCAAGATCAGCTCCTTCGCGTTTCATCACGAAAACATTCACAGACCCTGCACTGTTATAATCGTCAAACATATTCTGCCCTACCGCCCTGATGTTATCGATGCGGCACATGATATCTTCATTGGGGATCACGGAATGGCGTATATCCTTCAGTACGCCGTTGACAACCACCGTCAACTCATCATTGACACGGATCGTTTTCCCCATCGGGTCTTCATTGCCAAAAATCTTATTGGCAAACGACTCGGAGATCACAGCATAGTTCCTGGCAGCAAAGGCCTGGTCTCTGTTTCCTCTTATCAGAGGGAAATTGAAAAAGTCGAAAAAGGTCGTATCGACAAGCATCAGGCCGGCATTCAGCTTATGCTCTCCGCTTTGAACCGGCAGGTAGAATGCCCGGGCCAGCACATGGCAACTCTTCTCAATCTCCGGATAACGTTCTTCCAGGCGATATCCTATCTGGTAGGCCGAACCCGTCGACTCGCCATTCGTCAACGCATAGATACGGTCTCCCTTCTCATGAAAACGGTCGGTCGATAACTCACCGACCACATAGGTCGCGATCAGGATCACAAACATCAGCGACACGGACAAACCAAACAGGTCGATAGCCGTATACCCCTTGTTCCTTCCCAAGAAATTAAGGAAAGATTTAAAATTCAAAATATTACTCATGGTTCATCAATTATTGGGTTTTACTCATTCCCTGTACTATATACTATTCATTAGATACTCTTTTCAACTCAAAATACATGCCAAAAGAACCAACTAACTAATTGTCAAACAAATACTCACAAGGTCAAAGTTCCGGTATTGTCTAATAAATGGACAGTCCTGTCTAATTTTTTTACAGGACTGTCCTCATTTACAAATAACTAATTATCTTTTATACTTTCTATCGGATTGGCTGTTGCTGCCTGGTAACTCTGGATAAAGACAGTGATAAATGAAATGATCAGGCAAAACAGTCCGGCAACTGCATAGATCCAGGGAGAAAGTGTGATACGGTACGAATAACCGGTAAGCCACCCGTTCATAAAATGCCAGATCAATGGTATGGCAATAATAAAAGCTACTGCCACATAGGTCAGGAAAGCCTTTACCAACCGGAGAAGCACCTGTGCATTTGTCGAGCCAAAGACTTTACGGACGGCTATCTCTGCCGCACGCTGCTGTATAAAATAGGTCGACATGGCAAGCAACCCCAGCAATGAGATCAGTATTGCGATAGCAGCAAAAATCATGACGATCGTAGAGGTCCTTGTCTGAACGGCAAATGATTCCTCGATCTGCTCATCCAGAAACTTACCGTCAAAGTCCATCCTTGCCAGCTTTTTATACACAGCCGCCACTTCCTGGCGGGCGGCAAACGGTTCCCCGTTCACCTCCACTACGATATCATGCGGACTAAAATCTTCTTTATTCTCGTGAAGCATCACAATGACCGGCTTATTCTCCAGCATCACATTACGCAACTGAAAATCTTTGACGATGCCGGCAATAGGATGCTTACCCCAGACATTAAAATCAAAATCCGTTGCATCTTCATTCAGTTCCAACGCCTTCATCGATCCTTCGGACAGAAAATACTTGACAGGGTCAGCTACATGATTGTCCCGCAAAGTTTTAAAGCCCAAAATATCAAAATACTCCTTATCACAACGAATACCCTGAAAACTAATACTCTTATTATCATAACGGGCCGTATAATTCATTCCCATATTGAAAGGCGTTCCGTAACCTATCCCTACCCGGCTGACACAAGACAATTGCTTCAACTCGTTTACCAGCGTATAAGCCATATTTTTATCCGGCATCTCTTCACCGTTTATATTCAGAATATTCACCGAGTTATATCCCAACGGAGCTTTGATCAGGTATTTTACCTGCAAAAACATCGTAACGGCGGCAGCAATCAGGCAAATAGTGATCGTATTCTGAAAAACAATAAAGAACTTACTGAATACCATCTTCGTTTGTTTACGGAAAGTCCCCCTCACCACTTCGATCGGCTTCGCATTCGAGATGACGATCGCCGGCAACAGTCCGGATATAAATCCGATCAGAACGATCAAAACGATAACGATCATGCCATTCAACGGAGTGATCATATCAACCAGATCTACCTGCTTCTGCAACAGATTGCTCGCAAAAGGCGCAAAGAAAAAGGCCAGCAGCAAACCGGCAAAGAAAGAAATCGTTGTCAGCAACGTCGATTCCATGATCAGACGGGAAAACAGTTCTTTACGCGAAGACCCCAACAATCGCCGGGTAGCCATTTCCTTTGCCCGGAAACCGGTTTGCGCCACAGTCAGATTTACATAATTAATAACGGCAAACAAAAGAATAAGCAAACCAACCGATAGCAGGATCATCACAAACTGCCAGTTCCCCCTCTCTATGGTAAACATTCCGAACGGATTGCTCTGCTCCCAGAAGTATAACTTTTTCAACGGGACAAAATTGACTTCCTTAAATGATCCTTTTTCATATATCTTGAAAAAGGTCTTGAACCAGTCCCTTATATCATCGGAGCGGGAAGAAATATCAGCCCCCTCGCGTTCCATCACGAAAACATTGACAGCTCCGACACTATTATAGTTGTCGAACATACCCTTTCCAATTGCATCGACATTGTCGATCCGGAACAGGATATCTTCATCAGGGATAACTGAATAGCGAATATCCTTCATTACAGCGTTAACAATCAGCGACAAGTTATCATTGATGCGGATCGTTTTACCCATCGGGTCCTCATTTCCGAAATACCTATTGGCAAAAGATTCGGAGATCACAGCATAATCCTTTGCAGCTAACGCCTGTTCCCAATTTCCTTTTACCAACGGAAAATTGAAAAAGTCGAAAAAAGTCGTATCGGCAAGCATCAGGTTTGCCGTCAGGTTATTCTCACCGTTCTTCAACGGGGTATTGTCGAAGACACGTGTCATGACATGGCACACTTTCTCTATCTCCGGATAACGTTCTTCCAGGCGGTAACCGATCCGATAGGCAGAACCTGTATATTCACCGTTACCTAAAACATATATCCGATCGGCTTTTTCATGATAACGGTCAGTCATCAACTCCCCGGTGACATAGGTAGCTATCAGGATCACGAACATCAGCGAAACCGACAGGCCGAACAGGTCGATGGCTGTATATCCCTTATTCCGTCCCAGGAATTTAAAGAATGATTTTAAATTTAAAAGATTACTCATGATATATTTATTGTTTAGATTAGTTATTCATGCGAATCAGGAGTTGGCGACCTGATTCAAAGATTAAAAATTAACATAAGAAAGTAGAGCAATTGCCAATTTTCCAAAGGAGTGTACCAACAGCCCTTTGGTAGCTCTTACTTTAGACGCTC
>NZ_JAMOKT010000055.1:0-47519 GCF_023656795.1 Parabacteroides caeci | reverse complement strand
GCATTTACAAGAGCTGTTTAATAAGACTAATTTCAATGATGTCAAAGAACAATTTAATCCCCTTATTCCGGGATTATTTGATTAATTAATAACTCGTCCCGATTTTAACGGGACACTAGTGAGTTGAGTTTATTATTTATTACTGTATATAAATTGTTCCTGATTCAACCTTGCAGATCAACGTGCGGTCGCCGGTCTGATACTTTTTCCCTTCCAAGGAACGGACTTCCACCTCACGCAAGGCTCCGTTCTGGGCGACCTGAACGATATAGCGAACTCCATCGTGTGCATAGATCGTACATTCCCGGCCCACCAGGGCTTCTGTCTTTTCCGGTTTATTTTCTTTCTGAAGCTGATAGGCTTTCTTATAGAGAAACCATAGGATAAAAACGAAGAGCAACCCGATCAGTATGCCGATCAGGAAAGTAGAGATGGCCGTACTTTTGGCAATATACATATACCATCCGAAACCGATGCAGAAGTGGGTTAATCCTTTAAAAGATATTGCGCTGCTGAGATCGACATCAATATCCGTGTCCGTATCCAAGTCTCCGAAAAAGATAGACATGATAAACTGTATCAGAAATATGGCGGAAGCAACAACTGCGATACCAAGAAAAATAGTATTGACCATGGCATTGAATTATTAGTTTACACGAAAATAAGGATTATTTTATTAAAACGGGCATATATAAGAA
Organism: Parabacteroides caeci; assembly: GCF_023656795.1. NCBI lineage: Bacteria > Pseudomonadati > Bacteroidota > Bacteroidia > Bacteroidales > Tannerellaceae > Parabacteroides > Parabacteroides caeci. The sequence goes on along the minus strand of NZ_JAMOKT010000055.1, from coordinate 46,821 downwards.
AAATATGTATGTTTGTAGTAAATATATCATATCCTCTTATGCTTCGTTAAGATACGCAATTGAGAAGATGCCCAAAAAGATGAAAGTGTTGGCAATGGCTAGATAAGTCCGTTCAGATAGTCGATAAACCATTGGTTTCTTGACGGGTCGCCCCAATAAAGATGGGTGTATCCGGCTAAGACGTTCTTATATCTGTATAAAGGGGTAGCGACAGGGCTTCCTTTGGCTGTACAAGCGGTAGCGACAGAAGCTAGTTCCTCTTTCTGAGGCTCAATACGGGAATAATGGAACTCGTGTCCGGTCATTACATAATCATTATAATATAATGTACGGTATCCCAAACGAAGTTTCATTTGCTCCATAGTAGTCGACTGGTTCAGTAAACCGACCATCGGAAAACTATTCCCATCCGACGATTTTATTCTATTGCATAAATACATCATTCCTCCGCATTCGGCAAGTAGCTTCCCTCCTGCTTCTGCATAATCGCGGACGGATTGAAGCATGGAACGGTTTGATGATAAACCGGAAAGGTATAATTCGGGATAGCCTCCGGGCAAGTAAACAAAATCGGATTCCGGTAATACGGAATCGTGAAGCGGACTGAAAAAGGAAACTTCTCCCAGCCTGTGCAACAATTGAATGTTCTCCTCATACGCAAAATTAAAGGCGGCATCACGAGCGATCAAGATTTTCAAAGGAGAAGGTAGCGTTTGTTCAGGCTGAACAATATGAGAGTTAGAAACAGGTTGGCAGGCGGTCAATGCCAATAGTCTGTCGATATCGACATGTTTCTCTACCAGGGCGGCTACACGGTCGGCAAATGTATCAAAACAAAATGCCTCATCCAGGGTTAAGCCCAGATGGCGACTCGGTATCTCTACGTCGGCCTGTTTGGGAAGGTATCCTAACGCTTCGACACCGGCATCTTCACAGGCTTGTTTCAAAAAGGAATAATGAGTTTCGGAAGCTACAAAATTGAAAACGGCTCCAACAATGTTTATCTCCTTATAGAAGTTTTTGAAACCGTACAGCAAAGGGGCAACGGAATAGGCTGTACTTTTTGCGTTTACAATCAGGACGACAGGTATATTTAATGTACGCGCGATTTCAGCACTACTTCCCTGCATAGCATCGTATCCGTCAAAAAGCCCCATCACGCCTTCGGTTACTGCATAATCGGCTACCGAAGTATAGCGTCGATACAAATCACGTATATGTTGTTCGGACATCATGAAACTATCCAGATTGATGGAAGGACAGCCGGCGGCCATTTTATGATGGCGCGTGTCGATATAGTCCGGACCACATTTGAACGGCCGGACTTTTCCATACCGGTTCTTCAACGCCCGAAGCAAACCGAGTGTAAATGTTGTCTTACCGCTTCCTGACGATGCGGCTCCGATCAGTAGATGAGATTTCATAAATTAATCAGATATTTATAGCAACTGGTTGTAACTGGTTCCCCTCTCAAGAAGGGAAATAGTTACTCCCGTCACTACAAATTGATAACTCAATTATTTCTAATATTGTTCCTTCTCATTCGGGAAGTCCTGTGTCTTCACATCTTCGATGTATGCCTGGACAGCACGAGTGATTTCTTCTCCGATATTGGCATATCTGCGAAGGAAACGCGGAGAGAATCCCATATTGATTCCCAACATATCGTGCATAACCAAAACCTGACCGTCTACACCTCCACCGGCACCGATACCGATAATAGGTATGCTCAGTTCGGAAGCAACACGTGCAGCCAGTTCTGCCGGAATCTTTTCCAGCACGATGGCGAAACATCCGATCTCTTCCAACAGATGAGCGTCGTCAATCAACTTCTGTGCTTCTGCTTCTTCACGGGCACGGACGGTATAAGTACCGAACTTATTAATAGACTGCGGAGTCAAACCCAAGTGTCCCATCACAGGAATACCTGCACAAAGGATACGTTCGATAGATTCTTTTATTTCACTACCTCCCTCCAGTTTAATACAGTCGGCATGCGTCTCTTTCATGACACGGATAGCGGAAGCCAAAGCCTCTTTGGAGTTTCCCTGGTATGTACCGAAAGGCAGGTCGACTACCACTAATGAACGCTGTACTGCTTTCATAACCGATTTACCATGGTAAATCATCTGATCCAATGTGATAGGAAGCGTTGTTACATTACCGGCCATTACATTCGATGCTGAATCGCCGACAAGAATAACATCCATACCAGCCTGATCGATCAGTTTAGCCATAGAATAATCGTAAGCCGTCAACATAGAAATTTTTTCTCCACGTTGTTTCATTTCCATCAGGCGATGTGTCGTCACCTTTCTTGTATCATCTAAATCCCTCTTTGCAACTGACATAATGCTTTTTGTTAATTGTTACGGCGGCAAAGTTAAGGATATTCTGTAATTAGCAAGACAAACAATAAAATATTTATGCCGTACAACATATGTTTATTTTTGTATATCTTTGCGCCCGTTTACATATAACGTTTAATATACAAGCAAAGATGAAAAAGTTAATTTTTACTTTGGTGGTTGCATTTATGGCAATCATCAGTGCTGATGCACAGGTTTATGTAGGTGGTTCATTCAATCTTACTCACGACAAGAACGCCGATGTTACCAATTTTTCTATTGCACCAGAAGTCGGTTATAACCTGAACGAAAACTGGGCTATTGCAGCAGAGATCGGTTATACACATTTCAAATCGGACGAGAACAAGGCTAATGCGTTTAATTTCGCTCCTTATGCCCGTTTTTCATTCTTCGAAAAAGGTATTGTCCGTTTATTCCTGGACGGTGGTGTTGGTATCTCCACCTATAAAAGAGAAAGCTACGATAGCGTCAACGGTTTCGAAATCGGTATCAAACCGGGTATTGCACTTGAAATATGCAAGAACCTGACATTTGTCGCTAAATACGGATTCGCCGGTTATCGCGATGATTATAAATATGCCAACAGTACATCCGGTATCAGCCTGAGTTCTGAAGACCTGACTTTCGGTTTCCACTACGAATTCTAATTATCAATCAAACAGGAAGTGCCTGTCTTTATCCTACTCCGGATAGACAGGCTCTTTTTCTTTCTGAACGCCACTTCCTCAAAAAATATCCTGTTGCCCGAAATATATCATTATATTTGCATTCACTGAAATATAATGATATAATATGGACAATTCAGATTTACTATTCCGGAAAGCAAAAGAAGCAGATATAGCACGTATCTGGGAAATCATCGGACAAGCCAAAGCGCAAATGCGACGGTTGAACAGCCATCAATGGGATGAGAATTATCCGGCACTTGAAAACATTGCCAAAGATATTCAATCGGGAAACGGATATGTCTTTTGTAATAAAGAAAATATAGCTGTCACTTATGGCGTTATTTCTTTCGACGGAGAGCCTGCCTACAAAGAAATCGACGGTAAATGGACAAATGATCTTCCTTACATGGTGGTTCACCGACTGGCCGTAGCCGATGAGATGAAACATCAAGGATTGGCGAAACGTTTTATGTTGCAGGCGGAAGAAGTAAGCCAGAACAAGGGCATCTATGAATTTCGCATCGACACCAACTTCGACAATCAGTATATGCTCCGCTTAATAGATTCTTTGGGATTCAGTTACTCTGGAGAAGTTCCTTACAGGGGAGATAAACGCAAAGCGTTTGAAAAAAGCATCCGCCCCCACTCCTCTTCTTTCGGGATTCCGGGTTATACGATCCGGGAAGCTATTTATGAAGATGCAGAAATCATATACGAAGCGATAGATAAACATCGTGAGGATTTACGGATCTGGCTACCGTTTGTCGATGGCTTAAACAGTGTTGCGGATGAACAGTCATTCCTGGAATCTACATTAAAAGTGCCTTATAGAGAACGGGATGTCGTATATATCATTGAAAAAGGCTTTGCGATCTGTGGTCTGATCGGTTTTCATTTCTCAGACCGAGCAAACCATCGTACGGAAATAGGATACTGGCTGCTTCCGGAGTTTCGGGGAAAAGGTGTTATTACACGGGCCGTCCATTATCTCTGCCAATGGGCGTTCTTTGAAAAAGATTTCAACCGCATCCAGATACGATGTGCTGTTGGCAATCAACCCAGCAACGCCATTCCTCAACGTTTAGGCTTCACACTGGAAGGAACAGAACGTGACGGAGAATTACTTTCTTCCGGTGAATATACGGATATTCATGTGTATAGTATCCTTAAAAAGGATGTCACATGTGCATAATTTGCACATACCACTTCACTTGGTAAAAGTAGTAGTTAATTTAATCAATTAAAATAATTAAGATGGAACAAGAAATTCAATTAAACGAACATAATAAGGCTGAATATCCCCCGATGCACACAGCCGAACATATTTTAAATCAGACGATGGTTCGCATGTTTGGTTGTCCGCGTTCGAAGAATGCCCATATAGAAAGGAAAAAGAGCAAGTGCGATTATGAATTATCGGAAGCGCCTACCGCTGAAATGATGGCTGAAGTAGAACGCCGGATAAATGAAGTAATAGAACAGCATCTGCCTGTAACGATCGAATTTATTCCGAAAGCGGAAGCCGGAGCCATTGTCGATCTCAGTAAATTACCGGAAGATGCAAGTGAGACATTACGTATTGTTCGTGTCGGAGATTATGATGCCTGTGCATGTATTGGTGCACATGTCAGCAACACTTCTGAAATAGGGCGGTTTAAACTATTGAATTACGATTATACTGACGGACGGTTACGCCTGCGGTTCAAACTGGAAACTGCATAAACAAAGATATAACTATTAAAGAAAGGCTCTTATCCCAAACACAGGTAAGAGCCTTTTCTGATATTAATCGAATTAACGGGAACGAACTTCCCTTCTCATAAAAGAAACGTAAGACAAGGCAAAACAAACAACTGTCGCTGCAATCAACCCTGTCAGCTGCGGCCAGACAACGATCAGGCTCTGGCCTAAAGGCAACGGACTGGGGATAGCCCCATGCACCTGTTCCATCGTCAACGGTCCCAGACTTCTGACAGAAGGCATCAGCAAGGTAGTCGTTGCATCGCTGAACAACTGGCTCGGCGCGAAGCGCAACAGGTTAAGCATAAAGCGCTGATAGCTGATTATCTGGTAATCGCTGGCAAATCCGGAAGGACTGAGTGCTTTCCCTATCAGATTGATGATCATATTATAGAACACACTGAAAAATAACCAAATGGCCACACAAGCCAGTGCAGATGTCGCAGCCTGACGGAACTGTATGGAAAAGAATATCGACAGGTTCAGCCAAAAAGCAACATAGAAGATACTGACAATGATAAAGAACACCATCCGCAAAAACTCTTCCGCCGTCGGAGGAATACCGATCGCTATCAATCCGAATCCCATCACCAAGAATCCCAAAGAAAACAACATGATGCCAATAACAATCAATGCCCCGACAAATTTGGCATTAATCAGGTAATCACGATGGATAGGTTGAGACAGGATACGACTCAATGTACCTCTGTTTTGTTCAGAATTGATCGCATCGAATCCTAACGCAATCCCCAGCAAAGGCCCCAGGAAGCTGATAAAGACAACAAAAGAAGGTAAAGTTCCATCCGAAACGGTAAACAGTTTCAGGAAAAGGAACGCATTGTCTGGGTCATTAGGCTTGATAGAGTCTCCGATATTAGTCAGAGCAGTATATAACGACCCCATACAAGTCAATGCAATAAGGACGATCATGATAATAAAACGCCAGCTTCTCATATGATCGGAAACTTCTTTATTCACAATTACCCAAAAGGGATGATATATTCTATTCATGACCTTTACCTCCTTCGAAATAATGATTATAAATATCATCGAGTCCGTGCTCTTTCTTCTGTTGCTCCGTCAGTTCAATGTCGGCCAATAGTTTACCACTGCTGAACAGACCGACACGGTTACAGACCTGCTGAACCTGGTCCAGATGATGGGAAGAGAACAGCACCGTCAGCCCTTCTTCATGACTCAGCTGATGAATCAGGTCCATAAACTCACGGACACCGGCAGGGTCTATTCCAGATGTCGGTTCGTCCAGAATGATCACTTCCGGATCTTTAATCAGGACATCTGCCAAGCCTAAACGCTGACGCATACCCCGCGAATATTTACCGGCTTTCTTATTCCCTTCATTCATCAGACCGACTCTTTCAAGCAATTGAACAGCTTTTTCCTTTGCATCCTTCTTCGGAATACCATTCAGCTGAGCCGTATATACCAGATTCTCTATCCCGGTCATGTCGTCATAAAACCCGACATCTTCCGGCAGATAGCCAACTATCCGTTTTACTTCTATCGGGTGCGTGGTAGAATCTACTCCACATACTTTCACAGAACCCGAAGTCGGTTCAGTCAGTCCCAGCATCATCAGGATCGTTGTAGACTTTCCAGCTCCGTTAGGCCCCAGTAATCCGAATATGTCCTTTTTATTAATGATCAGGTTCAAATCATTTACCGCAGTAAAACCACCATACTTTTTTGTCAGTCCGGTAAGTTCAATAACTGGTTGACCCATGGCTTACCTCCTTCCATATTTGCGGAACAGATAATAGACGCCTCCCAATACCAAAACAATGATCAGAACACCAACCCAGCCCCAGATCATCGGAGTTTTTACGGAAATACGAAAATCGGTTGTAGCATTTACCTCCGGAGTCTTGACAGTCATCTTTGTTACATAATCTCCGGGAAGAGCCTTTTTAGAAGCCTTTACTGTAGCAACAACGTTTGTAGTCTGTCCGGCTCCCAGCTTCATCACTTTTGCCGGTTCGAAAGTAACCTCCCAGTCTACCGGTTTGCTGGCAGAAAGCTCTATATCTTTTAGTTCGGCAGAACCGGTATTTTTCACAACCAGATCGATCCGTTTCGTCTCACCGGCTGTTATATCAGAACTGAGCAAACCTCTAGGAGTAGTCAATTCCATTTCATAAGAACCGGTTACTACCACTTCCAGGTCCAGATCGGCAGAAGTGGAACCCGTCGAGGCATGAACAGGTATTTTATAACTTCCTGCTGCAACATTAGCCGGCGGGTTGACGTCGATAGTTATATTCTGGGTTGCATTAGGTTCTACCTGTGCAGATGTTGCCTGCTTATAATTCGGCTTGAATACCACATTCCATCCCCGCTGTACATCGGCTGTCAAAGCATAGAGTTGCTGCTCCGCTGTACGGTTCTTGATCGTTGCGTTGAATGTAAATGTTGATTTGGAATTTCCCTCCATATTCGGCTGCGTAGTCGTGAAATCGGTCTGGTAAGTTCCCTGCTTGGAGACGGTAATCGTAAGCGGGAGTTTCGCCATTCCGTCGGCAGAGACCGTAAAATTATAAGTACCTTTATTCACTTTCACCGGTACTTCGACCTTTAAAGAGAAATTTTTCTTTTCATCCGGCAAGACCGACAACTGACTGATTGTAAAACCTCCGGACTTCACCTCATAACTCCATCCCCGAGGCATTCCTTCCACGGAAATTGTCGCATTCTTCACTTCATCACTCTTGTTGATGACGTCAACACTGTAATCAATCGACTCTCCCGGCGGAACAGAAATCTTTGTGTAGGGAGTGTACAACATCACGCTCTCTTTTGTGTCCGTAGCGTGGATCTTACAAGGGATAACACCCAATAACAGTACCAATAGTAGGTTTAAACAGTTAATTTGCATTTTCATAATGATTTTTATAGAGTATACAAAAATGATTACTTAATTAGCTGATGACAAATATATAAACTGTGATTATTAGCAATCATTAAAAGTGTTAAAAAAAAACTATTACGCAGGTCCTTCTTCCTTTAAAACCTTCTCTTGTTGGCGACAACAGAAAGTTCAGTACTCTATACATTATATATAGACAAAACCAGAAGACGCCATTCGGATGCTAAATAGACCGAATTATTATGTAAATGTAACACTGAAATAAAATATTTTTATGTAAGTTTGCGAGCGCTAAGAAAGACATTTTATACAGAAATTTAAATACAAGAGTTATGCAATCAATTGACAATTTCAATTTTGCCGGCAAAAAGGCATTTGTAAGAGTTGACTTCAACGTTCCATTGGACGAAAACTTCAACATCACAGACGACACTCGTATCCGTGCCGCTCTTCCTACTCTTAAGAAGATCCTGGCAGACGGTGGCAGTGTAATTATCGGTTCACACCTGGGCCGTCCGAAAGGCGTTACAGATAAATATTCTTTGAAACATATCCTGAAACACGTTTCTGAACTGCTGGGCGTAGAAGTTCAGTTTGCTAACGACTGTATCGGTGAAGAAGCCGGCGCTAAGGCTGCTGCATTGCAACCGGGCGAAGCATTGTTGCTGGAAAACCTTCGTTTCTATGCGGAAGAAGAAGGCAAACCAAGAGGTTTGGCTGAAGACGCAACAGACGATGAAAAGAAAGCTGCCAAGAAGGCCGTTAAAGAAAGCCAAAAAGAATTCACAAAGAGACTGGCTTCTTATGCAGACTGCTATGTAAATGATGCATTCGGTACAGCTCACCGTGCTCACGCTTCTACAGCGCTGATCGCTGATTACTTCGATACTGACCATAAGATGTTCGGTTACCTGATGGAAAAAGAAGTAAAAGCTGTCGATAAAGTAATGAGCGACATCACTCGTCCGTTCACAGCTATCATGGGTGGTTCTAAAGTTTCTTCTAAAATCGAAATTATCGAAAACCTGCTGGGTAAGGTAGATAACCTGATCGTAACAGGTGGTATGACTTATACTTTCACAAAAGCTATGGGTGGTAAGATCGGTAACTCTATCGTTGAAGACGATAAGTTGGATCTGGCTCTCGACCTGATGAAGAAAGCAAAAGAAAAAGGTGTAAACCTGGTATTGGCTGTAGACGCTAAGATTGCTGACGCTTTCAGTAATGACGCAAACACTAAATATGCTGACGTAAACGAAATTCCTGACGGATGGGAAGGTCTTGACATCGGTCCTAAGACTATCGAAATCTACGCTGACGTTATCAAGAATTCAAAGACCATCCTTTGGAACGGTCCTACAGGCGTATTCGAATTTGAAAACTTTACTGACGGTTCACGTGCAGTAGGTAACGCTATCGTTGAAGCTACAAAGAACGGTGCATTCTCTCTTGTTGGTGGTGGCGACTCTGTTGCCTGCGTTAACAAGTTCGGTATCGCAGACCAGGTTTCTTATGTATCTACAGGTGGTGGTGCTTTGCTGGAAGCTATCGAAGGTAAAGTTCTTCCGGGTATCGCTGCTGTAAAGGGCGAACCGTATAAATAAGAAAATACTCTTATCTAAATAAGCGCAAAGGCTGTCCCTGAAAAGGTGACAGCCTTTGTTTGTTTCATCCTATAGAAACAGTTGTTTCATTATGGGGAAACATTTGTTTCTATAGGTAGAAACACTTTTTACCATAGAAGGAAGAATCATTCGGAAAGTGTCATTCTTCTATGGAAACTTATACTCGGATCAGAATATATTCTAATATCAGTCTTGCATATTGGAACTCAATCTAAATATTTTGTACCTTTGCCCGACATTATTCGAAAATCATTGAAAACAACATAGAATTAAAGAAAATGGCAAAAGAGCTGAAAGAACTGACTAAGAGAAGTGTGAACTACTCTCAGTGGTACCAGGATTTGGTTATTAAAGCGGATCTGGCAGAAAATTCTGCTGTACGTGGCTGTATGGTTATCAAGCCTTACGGATACGCTATTTGGGAGAAGATGCAACGTATCCTCGATGATATGTTCAAAGAAACAGGACACGTAAACGCTTACTTCCCTCTGTTGATCCCGAAATCATTTTTAAGCAAGGAAGCCGAACACGTAGAAGGTTTCGCCAAAGAATGCGCTGTTGTTACACATTATCGTCTGAAAACGAACCATGACGGTACAGGTGTAGTTGTCGACCCGGCAGCTAAACTGGAAGAAGAACTGATCATCCGTCCGACTTCTGAAACAATCATCTGGAACACATACCGTAACTGGATTCAGTCATACCGCGACCTGCCTATCCTATGTAACCAATGGGCAAACGTGATGCGCTGGGAAATGCGTACACGCCTGTTCCTCCGCACCGCAGAATTCCTGTGGCAGGAAGGTCACACGGCTCACGCTACCCGTGAAGAAGCAGAAATCGAAGCAAAAAAGATGCAGGAAGTATACGCAAACTTTGCTGAAAACTATATGGCAATGCCGGTTATCAAAGGTGTAAAATCTGCCAGCGAACGTTTCGCAGGCGCTTTGGATACCTACACTATCGAAGCGATGATGCAGGACGGAAAAGCGTTGCAGGCAGGTACTTCCCACTTTCTGGGACAGAACTTCGGTAAGGCTTTCGATGTTACTTTCATCGACAAAGAAGGCAAGAGTGATTATGCATGGGCTACTTCATGGGGGGTTTCAACCCGTCTGATCGGTGCCCTGATCATGTCTCACTCGGATGATAATGGTCTGGTATTGCCTCCGCACCTGGCTCCTATCCAGGTAGTGATCGTTCCGATCTATCGCAGCGAAGAACAGTTGGCACAGATCAGCGAAAAGGTAAACGGTATCGTAGCCAAACTGAAAAAGATGGGTATCTCCGTTAAATACGACGATGCAGATAACAAGAAACCGGGATGGAAGTTTGCTGAATACGAACTGAAAGGCGTTCCTGTACGCCTGGCAATGGGTGGACGCGATCTGGAAAACAACACGATCGAAGTAATGCGCCGCGATACGCTGGAAAAAGAAACCATCACTTGCGACGGTATCGAAGAATACGTACAGAATCTGTTGGAAGAAATCCAGCAGAACATTTTCCAGAAAGCTCTCGATCATCGTACAGCTTGCACGGTAACTGTCGATACTTACGAAGAGTTCAAGGAAAAAATAGAAGAAGGCTTGTTCATCATGGCTCACTGGGATGGTACTCCTGAAACAGAAGAGCAGATCAAGAACGAAACCAAAGCAACTATCCGTTGTATCCCATTGGAAGGCGACAAAACACCGGGTAAGTGTATGGTTACCGGCAAACCTTCCGCACAGCGCGTATTGTTTGCACGGGCTTATTAAGCAACATAGAATAAAAAACAATAACTATTCAAGAGGATATGCCATGATGGTGTATCCTCTTTGACGTATTATAGTCTACACACTACTACACTGGAAAGTACTGAAAAACCGACTAAAGAAGGAGGGAAATATATCAAATTTTACACGCTTTTTATCTACATATATGAAGGTATCATTTTATAAAGTAAAAAAGTCAAAATTAGAACTAGAGCCTACACCCAAAGCCCTAATTTTGTAAAATAAAGGAATATATATTATTCCGGTCTATACCTAACTTAATACGAATGCAGATGAAATTAACCTTCTCCCCCTTATTGGCCGTCCTGGTTATCATACTGGCAGGATGTACTTCCGGCCATACGGTCAGTATCAAAGATCTTCGGGTTGAAATGAAAGAAAACCCGGTAGGCATTGGTGTATCACAGCCCCGCTTTATGTGGAAAATCTCTTCCGGATCACCCGATCTCATGCAGACCTCCTATCAGATACAGGTTGCCGAATCTCCCGATAACCTGAAAAACGGAAAAGAACTGCTTTGGGACAGCGGTGAAGTGAAAAGCGATGAGTCCATACTCATCCCCTACGGAGGCAATCCGTTACAATCCAGAAAACAATATTATTGGCGCATTAAAGCCAATACGAATCAAGGTTCAACGGATTGGAGCCCGATAAACACCTGGTCGATGACCTTGCTCAATCCTTCCGACTGGAAAGCAACCTGGATCGGAGAAAACAATCTTTCCAACCCCGGAGAGACGAAAGAAGGGAAAACACGTCTTGCCGCCCGCTATCTCCGCAAAGAGTTTGTTGCGGATAAACCGGTTCAGAAAGCTGTTCTATACATTTCCGGCCTTGGTTTTTCCGAATCCTATATCAATGGGAAGCCCGTTAGCGAAGATATTTTCGCGCCCGGACCATCCTGGTATCCCAACCGTGTATATTATAATGTATATGACGTGACAAATCTGTTGTCAAAAGATAAAAATACAATAGGCGTTGCCTTAGGTAACGGTCGTTATTTCGCAATGAGAGACCGACAGGAAACTCTGCCCTCCCTGCTTGCACAACTGGAAATCGAGTATGCCGACGGCTCGCAAACCGTCATAGTCAGCGATACCTCATGGAAAGTAACCTCCAAAGGCCCGATCATCGCCAACAACGAATTTGACGGCGAAGAATATGACGCCCGCCTGGAACTAAGCGGTTGGAACAAAAATGGTTTCGACGACTCCAAATGGCTCACGACAGATGTCATGACAACTCCCGCCGGTAAATTAACCGTACAGTCAAATCCGAACCTCCGTATCCAGGAAGAAATCAAGCCGGTCAGCATCACCGAAAGACCGGACGGCAAATATATTATCGATATGGGACAGAATATGGTCGGCAGGTTGGCTGTCAGCCTGAAAGGAAAGAAAGATCAACCTGTCACCATGAAATTTGCTGAATTACTCAAGGAAGACGGTTCGCTTTACCTGGCAAACCTGCGTAGTGCCAATGTGACCGATATATATACCCCGGCCCGCGACGGTCAGTTCAGCTGGGAACCGATATTTGTCTATCACGGATTCCGTTTCGTTGAGATTTCAGGACTTGACTATAAGCCGGAATTATCCGCCTTTACCGGAAAAGTAATCTATGACAAAATGAAAACGACCGGAAAGTTTGAAACTTCCAACCCACTGGTCAACCAGATCTATAAAAATGCCTATTGGGGTATTCGCGGCAATTACCGGGGCATGCCAACCGACTGTCCGCAGCGCGACGAACGCCACGGATGGCTGGGAGACCGTGTAACCGGAGCTTACGGGGAAGCATTCATCTTCAACAACGCCCTCCTGTATAATAAATGGTTGCAGGATATCGAAGACTCCCAAAGCCCGGAAGGAAGCATCTCCGACGTATCTCCCCGTTACTGGACGATATACAACGACGATGTCACCTGGCCTGCCGCCTATTTCTATGTAGCCAACCTCTTATACCGCCAGTTCGGAGATAAGAGTGCCATCATCAGACATTACCCGTCTATGAAACGCTGGATGGAACACATGCAGCAAACAGCCATGCAGGATTATATCATCGTAAAAGACACTTACGGCGACTGGTGTATGCCCCCGGAATCACAGGAGTTAATTCATTCGCAGGACCCAGCCCGTAAGACTGACGGTGCTATCCTGTCCACCACCATGTATTACAGCCTGCTGAATATGATGAGCGAATTTGCCCGGTTAAGCGGACAGGAAAACGATATTGCAACCTATCAGGAACTGGCAGCAAAGATGAAAGAAACCTACAACGCGAAATACTTCCATCCGGAAACAGCCCAATACGGTAACAATACGGTTACAGCCAACATCCTGTCATTACGTTTAGGACTCGTTCCGAAAGGATATGAAGAAAAAGTGTTTGCCAACATTGTCAAGAAAACGGAGGGAGACTTCGGCGGCCATGTCAGTACCGGTGTCCTGGGCATCCAGCATCTGATGCGCGGTCTCACAGAATACGGCCGGGTAGATATGGCCTGGAAGATTGCGACAAACGACACCTACCCGAGTTGGGGATACATGGCAAAGAAAGGTGCCACCACCATCTGGGAACTCTGGAACGGAGATACCGCCGACCCTGCCATGAATTCCGCCAACCATGTCATGTTATTGGGCGACCTGGTCATCTGGTACTACGAAGACCTGGCAGGAATCAAATGCGCTCCGGAATCCATCGCTTATAAAAAGCTGATCATGGCTCCGGTATTTCCCGAAGGGCTGAATGCCGTTTCGGCCTCCTACGAATCAGTCTACGGAAAGATCAAAAGTGCCTGGAAAAAAGAAAACGGTACTTTCAGCTGGGATATTACAATCCCCGGTAATACCTCTGCCGTCGTACGGATACCGAAAGAGTTCCGGATCAAACAATCCAACCAATCGGGTATCAGGAGGGTGAATGACACTGCCTCCTATACGGAAATCGAGATAGGTTCGGGCTGTTATCACTTTAATAACTAAAAATAAATATGAAGAAAAGTCTGTAAATGATATCTTTGATCTTAATCATTGGTTTGCCATTTACAGATTTTTTTACTCCGTCAAAAAGATCGCCCAAGCTATAGAATACGAATAATTTAATTACCTTTGGGAGTAAAATAAATCAGTACCTGTATGGAACTCACTCTCCCTTCCAAGTTGAATGCCTCCGAAACGATCGTGCTCGACACCAATGTGCTTGTCGTTATCGGGGCAAATGGTGCCGGCAAAAGTTCGTTCGGCAGAGATCTGCTGGAGCGTTACTCCGACAACAGTAAAAAGATATCCGGCATGCACTCCCTGTTTATCAGCAGTGAAGAACCTGTGCCTGTCGAAGGCAATGAACTGGCACGCCTGCAATCGATGATCGCGGAACGCATCTTCATGCCCCGCCTTTCAGAATACGAAAAACTGATCCTTCACCTGCAAAGCGAAGAATTTGAGGCGGCAGTAAACTATAAGGAAGCCTGCAAGCTGACCCCGGACCTGGAACCGCCCGTTACCAAAATAGACCGTATACAGGCCATCTGGGAGAAAATGTTCCCACATAACCGCCTGGTCAGGAAGTCCGGCTTTATTGAACTAGCTTCCACCAGCCGCGACGGCGATTCTTATACGGCCGGCAGAATGAGTGACGGAGAGAAGATCGTCTTCTACCTGATAGGCGCCGTACTCTGTGCCCGTCCCAACGAACTGCTGGTGATCGAAGAACCGGAAATACTGCTTCACAACTCGATCAAGAACCTGCTTTGGGATGAGATCGAAGCTATGCGTCCCGACTGCACATTCGTTTATCTGACGCACGATATCGACTTTGCCACTTCTCGCCCGGAAGGCAAGCGGATATGGATCAGGGACTACAATGCCGACGCCCATGTTTGGGACTACCAACTGATAGAAAACAGCGACAGCCTTCCCGAAGAAGTATATATAGATATCCTCGGGAGCCGCAAGCCGATCCTGTTCATCGAAGGGACCGACTCCAACAGTATCGACAACCGCCTCTACCCGCTGATCTTCCCCGATTATATGGTCAAGCCGATGGGTGGCTGCCAAAAGGTGATTGAAACGACAAAGGCTTTCCGGCAGTTGCAGGACTTCCATACGCTGGAATCCATGGGGATCGTAGACCGCGACCGCCGTACGCAGGGAGAGATCGACTATCTGCATGACCAGCATATCTTCGTTCCCGACGTAGCCGAAGTGGAAAACCTGCTGATGCTTGAACCGGTGATACGCACCGTGGCACGCCGTATGATGAAAGATCCCGATACCGTATTTACCCTGGTAAAGGAAAATGTAGTCAAACTCTTTGAGAAGGACCTCGAAAGCCAGGTTATCCTGCATGCCAAACACCGCGTCCGCAAGAAACTGGAAACAACGGTCGACCGCAAGATAACGACCGTCGAACAACTGACCGAGCATGTGGAAAGCATCCGCTACAACGTCCATGTCGATGAAATATACAATGGGATAAAAGATAAATTCAACCAGTACATCGAAACGGGAGATTACAAGAATATCCTTCGTGTGTATAATCAAAAGGGGATGCTGCCGCAAAGCCGTGTATGTAACTTCTGCGGTATCAGTAACAAGGAAAGTTATTTAAACTTCGTTCTTTCCATTCTGAAAGAAAACAAAGAGGATGCGGAAGTCATACGTTCTTCCATCAAAGAATCTTTAGGGACATAAAAAGTTATCAAAAATGAGGAAAAAGTCCGCAAAAAATCGTTCTTTTGCAAACTGATATAACGACATTAACTGGTTTAGTCCTCTTACAAAAAGAATATGCGTACACCGACATTACAATATCTCTACCTGCAAAAGCCGGTAACAATGATTATTATAATCTGTATAATCTCCGTGCTTCCCTGGATCGGCTTGGGTGATTTCTCCACTAAAGGAGAGCCGCGTGAAGCATCTGTTGCCATATCCATGCTTGAATCAGGCAATTGGATATTACCCCAGGTTTATGCCAACGAATTTGCCTATAAGCCGCCGATGGCACACTGGCTGATGGCTGCTTTCTCTTATCCGCAGGGATACGTATCGGAGTTTACCTCTCGCCTGCCGTCTACAATCGCTTTTATCTGCCTGATGGGATGCACGCTCATGTTTTTCGGGCGAAGGATAAAATTCCAGCAGGCGTTTATAGCTACTCTCCTACTACTCACGTGCATTGAAATGCACAGAGCGGCGATGACTACCCGTGTCGATATGCTACTGACGACATTCATTGTCATCGGCCTCTATCAGTTGTTCCGATGGGAAGACCGGCTGGAGTTAAAAGGTCTGCCGGTTATTATCCCGGTATTGTTGGGGTGTGCGGTTCTGACTAAAGGGCCTGTAGGAGTTATTTTGCCTCTATTCGTGTTCGGTGCTTATCTGCTGATGCTTCGTAAATACAGCCTGCTGACAATCTTCAAGGCACTACTTTATATCGGCGTTTCGTCTCTGTTCCTGCCTCTGCTGTGGTATATCGCAGCCTGGAAACAGGGAGGGGATAAATTTCTCGATGTCGTACTTGCCGAAAACTTCGGACGTTTTTTCCATCTCAATACGCCCGATATCAATTATGACCTGGGACACGAGAATGGCGTATGGTATAACTTTATGACGCTGGCCGCCGGATTT
The DNA here is from genome assembly GCF_023656795.1 of Parabacteroides caeci. Lineage (NCBI taxonomy): Bacteria > Pseudomonadati > Bacteroidota > Bacteroidia > Bacteroidales > Tannerellaceae > Parabacteroides > Parabacteroides caeci. Next base: position 30,121 of record NZ_JAMOKT010000055.1, on the reverse strand, counting down.
ATTCCCTGGACCATCTTCTTTTTCTTCTCCCTGTTCGGTTTGAACTGGCAGAGAAAAAAGGTATCGTTCAAACAAATGCTAAAAGACAGCTGGAATAATATTCTTTCCATGGAAAAGGAAAAACTGTTCAGCCTGGTAGCATTGGTTTGCATCATCTTCTTTTATAGTATCCCTTCCAGCAAGAGAAGCGTATACCTGATGCCGGCTTATCCGTTCATCGCAATATTCCTGGCACAATACGCCATTTATATCACGGAATACAGGACAAAGGTAACCCGTATCTTCGCTGCCTTCCTGGCATCGGTCACAACTGTGGTACTGATTGCCATCGGATTGACGATGATCGGTGTTATCGACCCCGTGGCTATTGCTTCACAGTACACAAGCCGTACCTCCACCCTGGCACAGGTCGAAGCTGTCAGCAACATATTTTCTTTCAGTTACGGACTGACGGTTTGCATTGTTATCGTCGTTTTGGTGGCGCTGCTGACGGTGCTTTACCAGATGTTCAAAAAGATAAACATCAAGATCCTGTATGCTACGATTGCCCTGAGTTTTACGATCAATTTGCTGATCGACGGGGTTATCATGCGGGGTATCCGCCAGGATGGTTCTGCCCGTCCTTTTGCGGAAAAGGTAATGAAAGAATATCCGCTGAATGAGAATAATATGTTCGTTATGAACAATCTCAAGAAATACAGGAACCTGTACGGGCTTAATTTCTATCTCGGCAACCGCTTCCATAACTTCGAACAGGAGATGCCGGAAGAAGGATTTTTCTTTGCAACTCCCAGCGACCTGGAGGTTGTCCTTAAAAATTATGAAGGCCAATATACTTTTAATATATTGACCTCCTCTGAACGTATCATCCACGAAGTGCGCCGCCCGGTTGTCCTGTGCAGCTTCCTCCGTGTAAAATAAGATTATTTTAATTCTTTGATTTTGATACTGCGGAAAGCAACTTCATCGCCATGATCCTGTAACAGGATATGTCCCTGGGGAGCTTCACCGAAACGTCCTGCCTCGTTATAAGACGGGGCAGCATATTTACTACCTTTCACCAACTCACGAAAAGCATCTGAACCACGATCGTATTCCAATGTTTTAAAGCCGTTCAGCCAATGTTCCACATGGTTATTGGGGAATACTTTCAGGACAGCCTGGTTCCAGTTGCCCACACCGTTGAAACGTTTGTTACCGGCCGGCATCATGTCGTAAAGGCTTGCCAGGGTGCGGCTGCCGGGAGTCGTTGTGTAGAGTTTGGCATCCGGATGCAGTTTGTCATCTAATATCTGGTATTCGAGGCCGTAGGCGGAGCCGCTAGGTTTTTCTGCTTCCGTCACGAAATATTTGATTCCGCTGTTTGCTCCCGGAGTAATTTTAAATTCCAGGCTTAACTCGAATGCTGCATATTCTTTATCGGTCACGATATCACCTCCGTTGGTAGACTCGCCGCCACCGGATTTCAGGACGATCAACTGTCCGTCTTCCACTTTCCAGCCATGATCCGGGAAGGCCTCTTTATGGGCGCCACGCCAGCCTGTAGTTGTCTGTCCGTCGAACAGGAGGTTCCATCCGTCCGCTTTTTCAGCATCCGTCAGGTAGTTGGGGACACGGTTCACTTCAGGAGCCAGGGTTCCCTGCATACGTTCTGCCTCCAGGTTCTCGGTCTTTATGCGGATATTACGCCATTTGATTTCTTTTCCTTCCAGATCGGTATTCTTTCCGATGCCATGCACCTGGAAAGCGATGAAGCCTTTGGCTGTTTCGTCATCATAGAGATTGGCCGTGTTCACACCGTTCAGCCAGATGCGGATATTGTTGCCGATCGCTTCGATACGGTATTTATTCCAATCTGTCTTCTTATAGGCGGCTTGTCCCGGTTTGTTATCGACAAGCGTCACCAGCCAGCCACGGCGTGCCTCGTCGTAAACGCCTCCGCTCCAAGCTCTGTCGGAAGGGTCCATTTCGCATTGGTAGCCATGCACACGCCCGTTTTGGTAATCCGGACGGCTTTCGCTGCGGAACTGCACACCGGAATTCAATGCCGGGTCGCAGAGGGCTTCAAATTCCAGGATAAAATCGCCATACTCCTGTTCGGTAGCCATAAAGCTGTTCGGCTGGCCCGTCACCGAAGTTCCGACCAGACAGCCGTCTTCCACCCGGTAGGGCGCTTCGCCGTTCAATTGCTTGAAACCGGTAAGATCTTTACCATTGAATAACTTTTCCCAGCCGTCATTCGACTGACAGGAACAAAGCAGCGCGAGAGACAGGGCTGCTAACTTCAAAGATGCTTTCATTCTGTTTTTCTTTTAGGTATTATAAATAAGAAAATTGTTTTACTGGTCTGTCAACTAACACATGTGTACGGGCACAAAGATAAAATATTATTCATAAATGCACAGCAAAAGTGTTGCTATTTTACAACAGGTAGAAGCTTTTTCAAAGAATAGCCTTATCTTTGCGTGCAAAATGTAATCAATAAAGGTATTTTTATGAAATTAAAAACGGCTCTCTTTGACTTTGACGGCGTGCTGGTCGACACAGAACCCATTTACGATATTTTCTGGAATGAAGCAGGCGAACGTTACGGAACAGGTATCGACAACTTCGCTGCCGTCATCAAAGGCACTACACTCCCCTATATCATCGAAAAGTATTTTTCCGACCGCACGGAAGAATTTCGTCAGATGATCATCAAAGAATCGACCGAATACGAAAGCACCATGCCCCTGCCCGCCATGCCCGGCTCCCTGGAATTTCTGCACCTGCTGAAAAAGAACGGTGTACAGATGGGATTGGTCACCAGCTCGGACAATACAAAGGTTGAACGGGCATTCAAACTGCATCATCTGGAAAACATGTTCGATACAATCGTGACCGCAGACCGCATCACAAAGGGGAAACCTGACCCGATGTGTTACTTGCTGGCCGCAGACGACCTGCATGTCTCCCCTGCCGACTGCCTCGTTTTTGAAGATTCATTTGCCGGCATACAAGCGGGAACGGCTGCCGGCATGCGGGTTATCGGCCTGAGCACCACCAACCCGGAAGAATCATTGAAGGATAAAGTATATGAAGTGATTCCGAACTTCGAAAAGGTTACTTTCGAGGATTATCTGAAGTGGTAATGAAATAGAATAAAAAAAGAAGGTTGCGGCAGCCTATGTAAAAACGGGCTTAACCGCAACCTTACCCAGTTTATTCAATCTCCGGTCGGTCGCTTTCCTTCTTTTTCTTCTGTCCCATACGCTGGTTGTAGGCTGTCTGCGCATCGGATATCAGAGCGTTGACATTGCGGATAAAAGCAGTAGCTTCGTCCGAAGGATTCGCCAGGCTCCAGGCAAAAGCCAGCGAGGTTATATCGTCATAAATATCATCACCTTGGGCACGCACGATCTTACTGTTGTCTACACTACTAGCCAGACGTTCGGCAGCACGTTGGGCCACCAGTGATTCATATAGATTATTCAAACGTTCCAGTTCATTCGAATAAGGGGTCAGGCTCAAAGCCTGTACGGCAGATGCATTTTCAGGTTTTCTCAGATCGACCAAGAGTCCTTTGATCGTTTCTGTTTCCTGATTGAGCGGGAGGCGTGCGATTCCGGTATATGGTTTCACTACGTTCCGCAGAAACTTACCGGCTTCCTGTTCTGCCTGGAGTGGCAGGGTAGCGGAATTGTTTATCCGGTTCAAAGCATAGACGGCAACGTTGTCGCGTTGCTTGTCAGTGTCGTTCAACGTTTCAGTTTCCTGGCTGATACGGCTCTGGTTGTTCAGATCGGTGAGTTGGTCGATCACTGCATCGAGGGCAGTAAGTTGAGCGGCCGAAACGCCCAATGCAGGGACACCGTTCGATTCATTGACGCTGAGACTTTCGATTTCGGGTCGGTCGCCACCCTGCTCCGGGAACGGAAGGAGGGCACGAAAACGGCGGAGAAAACTGAGGTACTCGGCGTTGTTGAAATTATTTGCAGAAAAATCGGTGAATTTTAAGTATGTTCCCATGATTTCTATTTTTTGTTAACGAGGGCAAGGTAAGCATTATATTTCAAAAGATAACTGTTTTGTCAAAACAATTTCCAAGAAGATGTAAAATCGTTTCCCAAGTCGGGAAAGTATCTTGCAGGGGTGTAAAGTCGTTTCCCAAACCGGGAAAGCATTTTGCAAGAGTGTAAAGCCGTTTCCCAAATCGGGAAAGTACTTTGCAAGGGTGTAAAGCCGTTTCCCAAACCGGGAAAGCATTTTGCAGGGGTGTAAAGCCGTTTCCCAAACCGGGAAAGCATTTCTCAAGGCATCAAACTATCCATAAAATCATTATTATGTTCTTCTTCGATCTTTCCCTTTAATTTTACTTTATAACTGTCTTCACTCAAGTTGAAAAAGTAATAGGCGAGTATCGTAAAAGCTCCCCCAATAAATAAAAAAGAGGTATATAATAAAATCTCGAGATAATCTCCAAGATTATCATAATAAATGATATTCCATAAATAAGGTAACAGGAATAGTACCAAAACAGCCAATGATGTGATCACAATTATTTTTGTCATGAACATCTTTTTATATTTCTTGTCTTTATCCAACGCTATATCCATTTCAATGCCTATATCTAAACTTCTGAATCGTATATAATCTTTTACTTTCATTTTCATCAGTCCAAAGATATCTTGCTTAATCGTCAAAATCAGTTGTTCCAATCGATCGGATGGTTCCGGTTGCTTCGGTGCTTCCGGTTGCTTCGGTTGTTCCGGTTGCTCCCTGCTATCCAATTGCTTTTTCAATTCATTCAACTTTCGCTGAGCATCTATTTTCTGTTCCCATAAATTCCGTCGTTCTCCTATCAGAGCTATATTCTGATCTAACTCTTTTATCAGTTTATTTCTCAGCTGCGACACTTCTTCACGAGCTTCGTGCTTCTGTAGCTCCAGCTGTTCCTTGAGTTCAACCACTTGTCCGGAGTATTTTTTCGTCATTTCCTTTTGTTCTGCGAGTAGATGTGAGACTTCAGATTTCTGTTTTTCTCTTAGTCGCTTCTGTTTTCTGGTGACTTCTTCTTCCAATCTTTGCTCATTTTTTGCCCAAAGTTCTGCCAGACGGGTAACTAGTTTCCCAGACAAATCTCCGCTGGTTCTCATTGTTTCCAGCTCCTCAAGAATCATCTTTTGTCCAATTTTCAAATTTTTCAATGCCTCCATTTTTTGTCCTTTTGCCGCCTGTTCATGTTCCCATTGGCTGGCATAGGCATTAAAATCTTCCAGAACCATGCAATCGAATCGATCCTTATAAGCGGCATTTATCAAAAACAAATAACCGTTATCCTCACGCAATTGCAGGACTAATACTACTCTATTCCAGAAAAAAAGACGCAGGTCGCATATGAAGTCCGATTTTACCAGATGCACCGATTGGTTATAGGAGTTATATCGCCAGGTTCCTTTCCTCTTTTTACCCTTGTTCGAGATTGTCAAAAATCCGTCTTCCCAAAACGTCAAAATCTCATCTACGCCATTTTCACCGAGTACGAACCATTTGTGTTCGCATAATAGTCCTCTTACATGCTGTCCTTTGACAACATTGCGGTGACTCTCCGATATTTCTTGCTGGAATATTTTCATTCAGATCAAATTTAAGTGACAAACTCCGTTTGAAAAACAACACTCGCAAATATAAACAAAAAAAGGGGATAAACATTTCTGCTCATCCCCTTTTCTGTTTTTTTATTGTAAAAATTGATCTATCAGAAATTATATCCGATGCGAAGCGCCAAAAGCGGCTGAGATAATCTCAAGTCTCCCCAGGTTTTGAGTATATTATATTTGAATTCCAAACCGACACTCAACTGATCGGTTGCATATACTTCACCTCCTAAACCGATATTGGCACCTAAACGAGTCTTATTCAGACTTGCACTATTACCCAAACTTACTTTCCAGAATGAAAGGTCAAGACCTGCCAAAGGATAGAAACCGAACATATCACTCAATTTGAATACATAGTGGGCATTCACGTCGATAGCCCAGGCACTCAAACCATCATCTTTCACAAAATAAGACAAAGATGGCGCCAAACGAACCTCATCCGTCAGATTATAACGATAATCCAACCCCAACAACGCATTTCCATTCTCGTTAAACCCATAACCAAGATTAAAACCGAAAGACGATTGTCCTTGCTGAGTCTGTGCAAATGCACTCATGCTGATAATTGCCAGCATGCACATAACAATTAATTTCTTCATACTCTCATTAATTTAGTTCAACATTATGCGCAAATATAATTATTTTACTTTAAGTCTGTCACCTGCACTTTTCACAATACTGCGATAATAATCCTCATCGTAGCCAGGGAAATCAGGATATTCGGACAGCCCGTAGCCATTTTGCTTGAACTGGCCGTTTTCTTCTTTCTTAACGTTTCCGTCCATGTATTTTACTAAAAGATACTCGCCGAGCTTCTTCCAGCGGGCAGTTGCCTGATCGGCAGTCGTCGTGCTGAACCAGGTCAGGAACCGGACTGCTTCCGCCGGATTCTTGGCATACAAATCGGAGGCTGCCTTGTCGATAGCCGGAATTACCTCTTTATAACTGTTTTCCAATTCCTGCTGAACCGGACGAATGTCTTTGATCATAAAACTGTATTTGCCGTAAGCCTGGTTTGCTACCCAGTTGTGAATCCAGAATGCGGAAGTCCACGAGAAATTCATAATGTCCCCGTTTCCTACCCGGTAGCACTCGGGCGATTCCGTGATAGAGCAATACAGCGGAGTGAACACAGCCATATCGGCATCATCCACACCGAACCAAAGGATTCCACCGATCGCATCGGGCAACCAGTTACGCATCTGCGGAACGATTACAAAACCGGTCTGCTGCGTAGCGATGGCACGTTCGTTGGTATATTCTTGTCCATCTACCTTAAACGTCATCGGACGCCAGCGATACGGCACTTTATAAGAACCGGCTCCGGCGTCTTTCGTCATATCCAGATCGGTTCCTTCAAAATGGTCGCGCATACCGTTCTGAACGTCCTGAACAGACAACAGACGGTCCGGCTTCACATACAACGGCATCGGCTCCTTGGAAGGATCACCCTTGATAAAGTCGGTGTACTTATCCATTGTTTTATCGTATTTACGGAAGAAAGACCATACACGTGCTTCACAACCTCTCAATGCGCTGAAGTCGTAAGGACAATAGGCCTTCTGGAAACTGAAGTCTTTATCTTTTCCGCTGAAATACCCTTTTTCGCGGGCCAAAGAAACAACATCGGGCGAATACATACAGTTTTCCTTGTCATCAAAAGGAATCTGCTGGATGCGCGACTGGTTGGCATGTGCAGAAATGCAATCATCCGGAATACGGATGGCCACCCAAACAGCCCCTTTGTTACCCGGACCTTTACCGATCAGCTCCATCACCCATGCTTCGTTCTTGTCGGCGATAGAGAAAGTCTCGCCGCTGCTGTAATAACCGTAGTCCTTCACCAGGTCGGTCATTACTTTGATTGCTTCGCGAGCTGACTTTGAACGCTGGAGGGCGATGTAGATCAGGCTGCCGTAGTCAATAATACCTGTTGTATCCACCAGCTCCGGACGTCCACCCCACGTACTTTCCGTGATAGCCACCTGATGTTCATTCATGTTGCCGACAACCGAATACGTCTGTTCCACCTGCGGAATCTGTCCCAGCGGCTTATTTGTATCCCATTCCCTGACTTCCAGCATGGCGCCTTTCGGCCAGGTCGCTGCCGGCCAACGGTATAACTCGCCATACAGGGTATGCGAATCTGCTGCATAACTGATCATCACCGATCCGTCGACCGATGCCTTCTTCCCTACCAGCAAACCCGTACAAGCCATTGCCTCCATTCCGGAAAGCAAAACGGCACAGGCTGCTGCGATAATCCATTTTCTTTTCATATAAATAAGTTTAAGCGAATAATAGCATATATACTGCCGCACCGCAAATATAGCCAATCAATGCCAATATTGAAAATCGCTTTGTATAGTACATGAAATCTATTTTCTCCAATCCCATCACCGTGACACCTGTTGCCGAACCGATAATCAGGATGCTACCGCCTGTTACGGCACAGTAAGCAAGGAATGTCCAGAATCCTCCGTCGGAAACAAAAAACTGTGCATAGGGTGCCAAATCCGGTGCTTGCTGCACGATCGGATACATACCCATCGTTGCTGCCACCAACGCCACGTTATCCACGCAGGAAGATAAAGCTCCGATCACAAAGCTGATTAAATAAGGTTCATGCACATGTTTGTCGAGATAGGCGGACATGATCCCCAACTGTCCCGATGTCTCCAGGGCGCCTACCGCCATCAAGATTCCCAGGAAGAAAAAGATCGTTGCCAGGTCGATGTTCGGCAACAACTGGGTAATACGCAGCTTTTCCGATTCATGCACATGCAAACGGCTGTACATGACATCGGTATATATCCATAAAATAACCAGTCCCAGCAATACCCCCAGGAACGGAGGCAAATTGGTCAGCATCTGAAAGACCGGAACCAAAGCCAATGAAAGTACGCCGATCACAAAGATCACCCGGCGTGAATGATTCGGTATTTCCGGAATAAACTCATCGGCAGCCTCTTCCTCACTCATGACACGCAACTGGGCATCTTTCTTGAACAACCAGAAATGGGCAATGGAGAGCGGAACCAGCATATTAACCAATGCAGGAATAAATACATGCGAAATCTGATGCATAGCCGTCACATTCTTTCCTACCCAGAGCAGGATTGTCGTCACATCACCGATGGGCGACCATGAACCGCCGGCATTGGCTGCGATAATCACCATACAAGCATATTTCAACCGGTCGGTCCTGTCGGGAACCAACTTACGAAGTACCGCCATAATCACGATCGCTGCCGCCAGGTTATCCAGCAAAGCGGAGAAGAAGAAAGTGGCAAAACTGATATACCACAACAGTTTCCGCTTGTTGGAGGTGCGGATATATCCCGTCACGGCCCTGAAACCACCGTGTTTATCTACAATATCGACAATCAGCATGGAACACATCACAAAGAACAAGGTCTCTGCCACATTTCCCAGATGGTAAACAATAGAACGGTTGGTTATAAAATTAATAAACTGGTCTTTTGCAGGCAGATTTGTCATTTCGGGGTTCTGCATCAGAAACTCTTCGAACAGCGGGTTCGAACGTTCAACGAAAATATTATAAGCGTCGAACATCAATATCATCCATAAGGAAATGGCCATAAAAAGAGCTGTTGCCGCTTTGTTGATCTTTATCTTATCTTCAAGCGCAATAGCCAGGATGCCCACGACAAAAATAATTGGCATTAATATAAACATAGGTGTATTTTATTTAGTCTACCCTTCCGTAAAAGGGATTAATTAATGATATACGTACAGTTCAAATATTATCAAATATGAGTGTTTGTTTATAGCAACTGGTTGTAACTGGCTCCCCTCTCGAGAGGGGGAAGGGGGTGTGTCATATCCCCGCCATACAACCACCATAATCAGAGTCACTTGACTATTACAGGTTCATTTGCCGTTTGCTTCAGCTGACGGTTTACAAGTTGTTTCTCTCTTTTGGCTTCAGCCACATTTCTCCTAGATAGAAAACTGTAAGAAATGGAACTAAAGTCCAATAAGATAGACACTTTACTTATCCGTCAGCTGAAGCAGACGGCAAATAAACCTGTAACAAGGCTTGTTTTATTGACTGGCTTTAACACACCCCCTACCCCCTCTCAAGAGGGGAGCCAGGTACAACCAGTCAATAAACAGATAGCTCAATTATTTCTAGCTTTGAGACTCACTTTTTTCTACTTCTATCACAATGTATACAGATAACCGATCTCTTCCGCCCAGATCGATTCGTCAGGGGTTTCAAGGATCAGAGGGATGTCGTCAAAACGAGGATCGGCCATCAACATCTTAAAGGTTGTCATCCCCATCACCCCTTTTCCGATACTGTCATGCCTGTCTACCCGGGTCGCCAAGTCTTTCTTCGAATCGTTGATATGCATTCCGCGCAAATAGGAAAATCCGATCACTTCATCGAAGTGGCGGAAGGTTTCGGTAAAGCCTTGCTCCGTTTTAATATCATAACCGGCAGCCAGCGTATGAGCCGTGTCGATACAGACACCGACGCGCGTTTTATCTTCTACCCGATCGATGATGGCTGCTATTTGTTCGAATGTATATCCCAGGTTCGTACCCTGTCCGGCCGTATTCTCTATAACGGCACAAACACCTGCGGTCTGGTCCAACGTCCGGTTAATCGACTCGGCAATACGAGCCAGGCAATCGTCGACCGACAATTCGTTCAGATGGCTTCCCGGATGGAAATTCAGCCGGTCCAGCCCCAGTTGTTCGCAACGCTGCATTTCGTCCAGGAAAGCATCGCGCGACTTCTGCAACCCGTCCGGGTCCGGATGTCCGAGGTTAATCAGGTAACTGTCATGAGGCAGGATATGTTTCGCCTCGTAACCGAACTCCTCACAACGTTCTTTGAATAAGGAGATACTTTTCTTCGTCAACGGGGATGATTTCCACTGACGTTGGTTTCGGGTAAAGAGGGCGAATGCTTTTGCCCCGATAGCATTCGCGTTCAGAGGGGCATTCTCAACCCCGCCCGACGCACTTACATGTGCTCCGATGTACTTCATTTGTTAATCGTTTACTTTATTCTTTTTGTCTACTGTTCATTTTTTTCATCTTCGGTCTTACAACCGGCAAAATGAAACTTCTCCGTCGCCTGTTCTTTTGTGACGACAAAATATACGATGTCCGCCCGCGAACAAAGTTCGTTCTGCGAATTGTATATCTCCGTCTCTATGAATATGGCATTCCGTTTCTGCTCTTTGATACGCCCCCGTATCATCAAGCGCGGTTCCCGGGTCGAGATACTTTTCAGGAAACGGGCATCCAGCCGTGAAGTCACGCCCGACGTCTGTAATTTCCTCAATACCACCCAACCAGCCAGTTCATCCATCATGGTAGTCTGGATTCCCCCATGCAATGTCTCCAACCATCCCTGGTAATGGCTTTCCGGCTCCCAGAAAGCAACTATATCTTCACCATCTTCGTAAAACTCCATGTGCAGACCCTGCGGATTTTCGGGTGCACACCCGAAGCACATATAGCCATCCAACCCTTTCCAGGGATTAATAATCTTTTTCATACAACAACAGCTTTAAACGGATTGTTTCTTAAATAAAGAGAATTTTATACTATAAGCCGATTACAAATATAACAAACTTATGCCGTTTTTCCCAAAGGCACAAAAAAAACAGAGATAAGGGCCGGGGCCTTACCTCTGTTTCCATACTGATAATCAGATATTTTATTTTCTTTTAATCTTCAATCTCAGGCATCAGGAAATCTACGAAGCACAGGGCAGCCAGAGCTGTTCCGTATCTCTTTTCGATGGTAATACCTTCGGTAATGAAGTTCAGTTCACCCAGATAATACTTACCGTAAGTCTTCTGGTGCAAGTCGTTGATTACACGGATCAGACGTGATTCCAACTCCTCGATACGATAACGGCCGCTGACCTCGCATACCAGGGCTCCAACTTTCTCATCGAAGTTTTCGTCCTTGTACATCCAGGCGTAAACCACACCGGCAGATACAAACTCATCCTGATAACCATGCGATACCGCCATAATGGTTTTCAATTCCGTACCAAATGGAGGAAGATCGATCTCGTCCATGGTTGCAAGATGTGCAGTTGCTGGAATAACAGACGAATAAGTCATAATGTTAAAGTCTGAAATACCGGCATCATAAAGAGCCATGTGATAAGAACCTGCATGCTTTTCCAGGTCTGAATCACCACTACCCTTTGTAATAAAAAAGGTGTTTGGAATTAAATTCCCAACTTTCTTTACCATCTACAAATATGTTTTACTTAATTAATAATATGAGGGCACAAAAATAGAAACTTCTTTGGGATTATTTTCTTTACAAATGATAAAAAAACAGCTTTTTACATATTATTATTCATTTTATTTTAAGGCATATCGTATAAGGTATAATTATCAGCCGTCACGAAGACTTCTGCCAACGTCCATAAATTTCACTTATCGCCCGATTGACAAAAGTGATGGGAAATACCGGCTTTCCGGGTGAACAAATAAGAAACCCGCCGTGTTAGAATAATAGAAACAACATAAAACTTATTAGTCATGCTTACATTATGCCTCAGTTTATTATTGTTGGTAACTAATAATAGTAATAATAGTAGTAGTCAAATAACAGATAAAAAAGAAGAAATTATGAAATTCGAATTAATTAAATTGCCTTATGCGGCAAATGCATTGGAACCGGTTATCAGTCAAGCAACAATTGAGTTCCATCACGGAAAACATTTACAGGCTTACGTAAACAACCTGAATAACCTGATTCCGGGTACAAAATTTGAAAACGCTCCCCTAGAACAGATCGTAGCAGAATCCGACGGCGCTATCTTTAATAATGCCGGACAGATACTCAACCATAATTTGTATTTCACCCAGTTCTCACCCAAAGGCGGCGGCGAACCTAAAGGAAAGTTGGCAGAAGCCATCAAAGCAACCTGGGGTTCGTTCGATAACTTCAAGAAAGAGTTCAACGCAGCAGGCGCCGGTCTATTCGGTTCCGGATGGGTATGGCTGGCAAAAGATAAAGACGGCAAACTTTCAATTACCAAAGAGCCAAACGGCAGCAACCCCGTTGCACACGGACTGGTTCCTCTCCTGGGATTCGATGTATGGGAACATGCGTATTACCTGGATTACCAGAACCGCCGTCCCGATCATCTGAATGCCTTATGGAATATCGTTGATTGGGATGCCGTTGGCGAAAGATATTGATATTAATAAGTAGTGTGATTTAAACCAGATAAGGCCGTCCGGGGGAAACGTTCTCCGAACGGCTTTTTGTTTACCGATCACCCAAAGGGAAAAATGTCAATTATTAAGGAAATACAGCAAACAGTTACAAGCATATAAGGTCGTAACTTTGTTATGTAAAAACAGAAAGAGGAATAATAACTAAACAATAAGGAGTTAGAATCATGAAAGTAAAAGAGTTGACAAAACAAGAATTTCTAAGTAAAGTAGCCAATTATGAAGCAAGTCCCGATAAATGGATATACGAGGGTGACAAACCTTGTATCGTCGATTTCTTCGCTACCTGGTGCGGTCCTTGTAAAATGATTGCTCCTATCCTGGAAGAGCTGGCAGACGAATATGAAGGAAAAATAGATATCTATAAGGTCGATACGGAAAAAGAAGAAGAACTGGCTGCTTCTTTCGGCATCCGGAGCATTCCTTCCCTCCTGTTCTGTCCGATGGGCGAACAACCGCAGATGGCAAGAGGTGCCATGAGCAAGGCTGATTTCAAAAAAGCTATCGAAGAAGTTCTTTTGAAGAAATAAACAATGCTATCATATTTACTTACGAAACTCCTGAAAGTGCAGGCTATCGAAAGAGCAGCCGGCTTTCAGGAGTTTTATTTTGTCTACAATTTATCCGTGTAAAATATCTTTCATGTCAATCACAGGCCAAGGCTTGTAATCACGCCAGGCACCGCGGGTAAAATCAGGAATAGCCACAGAGCAACTCTTGTTCAGGACAGAACGTTCGCTCAACTCGACGATACACGACCAGGCAGCCGCATCGTAGACACTCTGATCCAGCGGATAACCGTTACGCAGACAGTAGATAAGACGCCAGTCCATGATAAAGTCCATACCACCGTGACCACCGACTTTCTTTGCCCGTTCGCCGATGTATTTGCTCAGCGGGTGTTCATAATCCGCCATCACTTCCTTTTGAGGCCCTTCTTTCAGGAAAGAATGCGTATCGGGCTGTACAGCCACCTTCTGCTCCGGATATTTAACAGCCATCCCTTTCGTCCCCTGCACCAGATGGATACGGGAATAAGGACGGGGCGATGTCGTATCATGCTGAATCATAATAGACTTGCCGTTCACAGTATGGATAATGGTCGTATTCATATCCCCCAGGGCATAACGTTCCGATTGGGTGATACGTTCGTCATCTTTCAGATTTTCCTTCGCCCAAAGAGCCAGGCCAAACTGGTTGGTCGAAACGGATGACAGGTAATCCATCCGGTCTCCCTGGTTGATTCCCAGAATCTGGGCAACCGGGCCGAGCCCATGTGTGGGATACGGATTGCCGGTATGGTATTTACTGTATTCCAGACGCCAATGTTTATAATAACCTTTAAACTTCGAGCCTCTCAGGTCGTGGATATAAGCACCTTCGGTATGAATAATTTCTCCCAGCAATCCCTGGCGGGCCATATTCAATGTGGCCAATTCAAAGAAATCGTAACAACAATTTTCAAGCATCATACAATGAAGCTGCGTTTCTTCGGCCTTGTCGACCAACGCCCAACAATCCTTTACCGTTAGCGCAGCCGGCACTTCGATGGCAACATGTTTTCCATGATCCATTGCATAAAGGGCGATAGGCACATGCAACTCCCAAGGGGTGGCATTATAAATCAGGTCGATATCATCCCGTTCGCACATTTTCTTCCAGTCTTCTTCTCCGGTATATGCGACTGCTTCTTTCCGGTTACTGTTTTTAAGTGTTTTCTGGCTATTCTCAATCCGTTCGGGATTCAGATCACAGATAGCCACAATCTCCGTTCCCTCGATCTGTGCCATACGCTTTACCGCGCCTGCCCCTCTTCCCAGACCGACAACACCGATACGGACGGTACTCAAAGGTTTACAACGCAGTCCTAAAACGGATTTTCCTTTTGCCGGGGGAAACAGGTCTTCTGTCTGTGAAAAAGAACTCCCGCTGACCGGCGTATTGGCAGCATTCATCTCTTTGCCTACAACGATAGCAGCACTTCCCGCCAATGATCTTCTTAAAAATTGTCTTCTGTTAATGCTCATGATAATAGATTTTAGATTAAGTGATATTATATGAGTCGGCAAAATAAGAATTTATTTTCACTTCTACTATTTTTCTTAAAAAAATGTCTAATCTTTTCTTATTATTAATCAGGGAGATAGATTGTATTTGAAAAGAAAGATGAAAAAAAGTATACAAAAAAACACTCTCCCCTATTGCAAGATTAGAAATAATAACTACCTTTGCACTCGCAAAACAGAAATACTGAATGCCTCTTTAGCTCAGTTGGCCAGAGCACGTGATTTGTAATCTCGGGGTCGTTGGTTCGAATCCGACAAGAGGCTCAAAGGAAAAGAGAGATTTTCCTATAAAACATAAGTTTTGCACTGGGCAGTTACCAGAGTGGCCAAATGGGGCTGACTGTAACTCAGCTGTCTTTCGACTTCGGTGGTTCGAATCCATCACTGCCCACAGAGAACCTCAGGAATTTAATTTCTGAGGTTTTTTGTTTTATGTCGTTTCGTGTTTCTGACTATCCCATAAAGAACAGGAGTGTCAAGAGTCTCATCAGTCTCACCCCCATTTCTGAAAATACGCTTTTTCCAAAAATTACATATAATATATTGATATACATTTATATACGCCCTATTTTAAGATTTAAATTCAAGCATAAAAACCCATTTTTTCTCTTTATTTCGGACATTTTTAATGAGTAGTTATTCGTTAACTCACCGGTGCCTATCCGTTCTTCCTCCGGTGCTTACCCGTTTTTCATATTATGCTTACCCAATATAACAGAATAACCATACTCCAAGAGAAGAAGTGCGTCCGAAACTTTAATAAAAAAAGGAATAAATTGAAGAGAGAAAAAAGAGAATATAAATATAATAATCTATATTTCAGATATATAAGTGCAGAAATCTTTATCTGAACAAAAATGCAGAAAATGAAAAAGGGGGGTGAGACTGATGAGACTCTTGAGACTCTTTCCTTTTGACGCACCCCCCTTTTTAGAAAACGTATTTTCCTATTAATGGAAATATACGAATTTATACAATAGAATTTTTCTTTGTAAACTCGATGATTTCGCTGATATAACCGAAAGCAAGACCTGTCACGGTATCCGCACAGCCGTAATAGATAGCGATACGGTCAGATTCGGGATCATGCAGGGCTGCACACGGGAATGTCACGTTAGGCACGTCACCTACACATTCGTAATCCTTTTGCGGAGAAAGCAGGTACGGACCCGTACGGTATTTTATTTTCCAGGGCTGATCCAGATCCAACAGGGCGGCACCGAAGCTATATACATAACCATTGCATGACTGCAACACACCATGATAGATCAGCAACCAACCTTCCGAGGTCTCGATAGGAATAGGACCAGCACCGATCTTCAGACATTGCCAGGCACTCACTTCAAACGGAGCCGGAGCCATCACATGACGATGTTTTCCCCAGAAGCACATATCAGGCGATTCGCTGTAAAAAATGTCGCCGAACGGAGTATGGCCATTGTCACTCGGACGGTTCAGCATGGCGAAATTACCGTTGATCTTACGCGGGAACATCACACCGTTACGGTTGAAAGGCAGATAAGCATTTTCCAACTGGTGGAATGTTTCGAAATCGAATGTATAAGCCACACCGATCGTCGGGCCATGATAGCCGTTACACCAGGTGATATAGTAGCGGTCTTCGATGAAGCATACACGAGGGTCATACGCATAAACGAATTTGCCTATCTCTTCGTCCTCGCATTCGAACTCCAGCTTTGTCTCAGAAATATTCCAGTGGATGGCATCCGCACTGAAACCGACATGCAGACGCATACGGCGGTTGGTATCATCACAACGGAACACGCCGGCATAACCTCCCTTGAACGGAACGACAGCACTGTTGAACACACTGTTTGATGTAGGGATAATATCACGGGGGATCACCGGATTATTCGAATATCTCCAGATCACATCTTTACAATCAGCCGGGCGGTCTTCCCAAGGCATATCGGGCAGCGGTTCGCCAACAATTTTCAGTTTATCCATTTCTTATTGATTTGTTTTATTTGACAATACAAAGTTAGCGAGAAAAAATGATATATGGAAAAGTAAGGCAAAGATATTGATAGATAGGTGCTTTTAGGGATTATCATCAGAAGTTCGACGACGGTAAAAGTCATATTCCGGCCATGTTGGTACTTCGCTACGTTACCCATTTGTTACCATGCCCTGTAATGTGTCACGGGGATGTGGAAAAACATAGCAAATCGCTATGGTATAGTGAGTTACTAACAACTCACGCAAGAAAAACCGAACCGGAAATAAATTGCAGTATTTTGCATTTGTTTGCGTACCAGCCAAAGGCTCTTCACCAAGTAATTTTGAAACCAAAAAAGTTCAGAACGATGAAGAGTACATTTTCAGTTATCTTTTACCTCAAAAGGCAGGTAGTGAAGAAGGACGGGACAGTGCCCGTCATGGGTCGTATCACGGTGGACGGAAGCCAGACACAGTTCAGTTGCAAGCTGACCGTCGATCCGAAGTTGTGGGACACCAAAGGCGGGCGTGTCACGGGCAGAAGCACGGCGGCACTCGAAGCGAACCGCCTGCTCGACAAGATGCGGGTGCGCATCAACAAGCACTATCAGGAAATCATGGAGCGTGACAACTACGTCACGGCGGAAAAGGTCAAGAACGCCTTTCTCGGACTTGAGCACCGCTGCCACACGCTGATGCAGGTGTTCAGCCAGCACAACGAGGACTACGAGAAGCAGGTGGAGGCAGGCATGAAAGCCAAAGGCACGCTTGCCAAGTACAGGACTGTTTACAAGCACCTGCAAGAGTTCCTCAACATCCGCTACCACGTGAAGGACATCGCCCTGAAGGAGCTTACCCCGGCGTTCATCTCCGACTTCGAGATGTTCCTCCGCACGGACAAGCACTGCTGCACCAACACCGTGTGGCTGTACGTGTGCCCGCTCCGGACGATGGTGTTCATCGCCATCAACAACGAGTGGCTCACGCGCGACCCGTTCCGCGAGTACGAAATCAAGAAAGAGGAAACGGTACGCAGTTTCCTGACGAAAGACGAAATCCGCCAACTGATGGAGGGGAAACTGAAGAACGCCAAGCAGGAGCTTTACCGCGACCTCTACCTGTTCTGCGCCTTCACGGGCCTGTCATTCGCCGATATGCGCAACCTCTCGGAAGAGAATATCCGAACCTACTTCGACGACCACGAGTGGATCAACATCAACCGCCAGAAGACGGGCGTGGTGTCCAACATCCGTCTGCTTGACATCGCCAAGCGGATTATTGACAAGTACCGGGGGCTATGCGAGGACGGCAGGATATTCCCCGTCCCCCATTATATGACCTGCCTGCACGGAATACGTGCCGTCGCCAAGCGTTGCGGCATCACCAAGCATATCACGTGGCATTGTTCCCGTCATACGGCAGCCACGACGGTGTTCCTCTCCAACGGTGTGCCCATCGAAACAGTGAGTTCCATGTTAGGGCACAAGAGCATAAAGACCACGCAGATTTACGCGAAGATAACCAAGGAGAAGCTCAACCAGGACATGGAGAACCTTGCCGCCAAGTTGAACACCATCGAGGAATTTACCGGGTGTAACATCTAAAACAGAACAGTATGAAACGAGGAATAATTATCATAGAGGACAAGAAAGTCAACGTAACCGGTAACGAGGTATGGATGACCGCCACCGAAATCGCCGGACTGTTCCACGCAAGTGTCCCGGCAGTGAACTCCGCCATCAAAGCCGTCCGCAAGTCGGACGTGCTGAACGACTACGAGGTGTGCCGCTATATACGGCTTGAAAACGGTCTGCACGCGGATGTGTATGCCCTTGAAATCATTATCCCCATCGCTTTCCGGCTGAACACCTACTGCACGCACATGTTCCGCAGGTGGCTGGTGGAGAAGGCCCTTGCCAAAGAAAAGCAGCAGGCATACGTGATGCTTATCCACAAGGCAAACGGGTATTGCTGAACACATATGGACATTGACGATGCCGGCAACACAAAGAGGAAACGGACGCTCCACGACCGGGGTTGTCCGTTTCCTCTTTGTACATACAATCGCCTTATCTCATCCTTCCAGCGGTTTTCTATAATTCGCTTCCAACACTTCTCGCAGTCCCGATTCCGGATAAAGCACCTTTCCCGCCAGCAGGATAAAAGGCAATATCCTGTTGTTGCGGTATTCCTGCAAGGTCCGGCGGCTGACGCGCAACAGTTCCGCCACTTCCTTGTCCGTCAGGTATCGCTCCCCATCCAATGGCGGGCGGTAACTTTCCAAAAAACCGGAAAGCCATTCGGATTCTTTCTGCATCTTTTGCAGCAATACGGCTACCGATTCACAATCCATCGTGATAACATTGTTGTCTTCGTTCATAAGCCTATCTGTTTTAAGTTAGACCCGGTCATTTGTCAGTGGGGCAAATTGTACCGATAAGCGGTATAAGCCTTTTTACATCTTCCGGTTTGTAGTAAAAACGGAAGCCGATTTGCGAATAACCGATAAAGCCTCTGTCCCGCAGTTTCTGCAACGTGCGCAGGCTGATTCTCAACTGCCCGCAGACCTCTTCGCCCGTGAGCCATTTCCCAAGCCGCTTTCCATCGCCTTTGCGCTGTAAGGCGGCTACCTTCTCCACGAAGGCATCCGTTTGTGCCCTCATTTCCTCGAAGGTCTTTTTCTCGATAGATACTATTTCCATATACAAAACGATTTTGAATTTTCCGCAAAGGTAACGGCACGAACCGAAACACCAACCGGTTTTGTCTGAATGGCAGCTTGTTGCGTCATTTGGCCGGGTTACGGAGCCATTTCCATAAAAATCTTGCGTGAGTCACGTAGTGAGTTGTTAAAGCTGCCCTTGTTTATTGCCGAACTTTGCCACAGAAACAATAAAAACAACTGTATATGAAAGTGATAACAATCGAGAGTTCCGCATATCAGGCTATGATGGAACAGATGGCGGAGATAGCCGGATATATCCGCGAATTGAAAGAGGAGAAACAACGTCAGGATGCGGCAACGAAAGACTGCCTGCTCAATACAGCCCAAGCCGCCGAACTGCTGAACGTGAGTACCCGTACCCTGCAACGGATGAGGGATGACCACCGCATAGAATATGTGATAGTACGCGGCACTTGCCGCTACCGCCTCTCCGAAGTGCAAAGATTGCTGGAAACGAATACCGTCAGGAACAAGGAAGAAACGATAGACGCCCTGTTTCATAATTATTCCCTGCGGACGGGTGGCAGGAAAACCGGCAAAGGAAGGAGGAAATGAGATATGGAACTGCTTACCCGCAACAACTTCGAGGGCTGGATGCAGAAAGTCCTCGACCGCCTCGACCGTCAGGACGAGCTGCTGCTGGCGATAAAGACACAGGGGCAACAACCGCCGTCCCTGTCCGAAGGCATCCGGCTTTTCGACAATCAGGACCTGTGCATGCTGCTCCAAATCAGCAAGCGCACCCTGCAACGCTATCGCAGCGAGGGCGCACTCGCCTACAAGACCTTGGGCAAGAAAACCTATTACAGCGAAACGGACGTGCTGGACTTCCTTTCCAGACATGTGAAGGACTTCCGACAGAACGACATCGAGTTCTACAAGGCACGCATCCGCAATATGTTCAATAAATAACGACCAATTAAAATTTTTATCAGATGGAACAAAAGAAGAAAACAGGCGGTAACCAGACCGCATAGAGACAAAGAAAACGCAGGATTACACTTGAAGAGTACAAGGAAAGATACCTGCAAGTTCCCAGAATCACGAACCGCAAGCCCGTGTTCATCAGCGAAGAATTGCGCAACAGACTCGACAGGTTGGTACGCTATCACGGAGAGCGTGGAATGAGTGCGTCCGGTTTCATCAAGAACCTGCTACGGCTTCATCTGGACGCACATGAGAGAAACTTTGAAGCATGGCGCAAATTGTAATAAACCAATTAAAACAAAAGTAAATGGCAAAGAAAAAAGACGAGAAGGACGTGCTGGTTGTCCGTGACGAGAAGACGGGCGAAATCAGCGTGGTAGCCGGGCTGAACGCGGACGGCTCACCCAAGCGCACCCCCGCCAAGGCGGAGAACGCGCGGAGTTTCCTGCAATTTGACCGGCACGGCGACGTGCTGGACAACTTCTTCAAGAACTTCTTCCGGCAGTGCAAGGAACCCAGCCGCTTCGGATTCTACCGCGTGGCGGCGGACCAAGCCGACAAACTGCTGGAGGTGATGAAGGAACTGCTGAAGAACCCGGACGCCAACAGGGAGCTGCTCGCGCCCCACAAGGTGGACACCTCCGGCTACGAGAAGCAGGTGCAGGAGGAACAGGCGGCACAGACCGCCGGCCAAGAACAAAAACCGGAGGAAAAGCCGGAACAAAAGGAACAAAATCAAGACGAACCTAAAAAACAGGAAGAAATGGAACAGAAACAGGAACAGAAGCAGGAAAACCCGCAACAAAAAACGGGCAGGCAGGGCTACCAGCCCATCGACGAGAGCAAAATCAACTGGCAGGAACTGGAAGAGAAATGGGGCGTGAAGCGCGATGACCTTGAAAAGTCCGGTGACCTGACCAAGATGCTCAACTACGGCAAGTCCGACTTGGTGAAGGTCACGCCCAATTTCGGCGGCGAGGCTTTCGAGCTGGACGCACGACTCTCCTTCAAGAAGGACGGTGAGGGCAACGTCAGCCTCGTGCCGCACTTCATCCGCAAGGAGCAGAATTTAGACGAGTACAAGGAACACAAGTTCTCCGACGAAGACCGCAAGAACCTCCGTGAAACGGGCAACCTCGGCAGGGTCGTGGACCTCGTGGACAAGGAAACGGGCGAAATCACCCCCTCGTTCGTCAGCATCGACCGCAAGACGAACGAGATCACGGATGTCCCGGGAAGCAAGGTGCGCATCCCGGAGCGTATCGGCAACACGGAAATCACCAGGCAGGAGCAGGACATGCTGCGTGCCGGGCTGCCCGTGCGCGACAAGCTCATCGAGCGCAAGGACGGCAGGAAGTTCGTCACCACCCTGCAAGTGAACGTGGAGCGGCGCGGCGTGGAGTTCGTGCCGGGAACCGGCAGGTCACCCCGTATCGCACAAGCGCAGGAGAACAAGGAGAAACAAGCGCAGGCGCAGGGTACGGAGAATGCCGGGGGCACGAACAAGGAGCAACGACGTAACACGTGGACGAACGCCGACGGCAGCATCCGCCCCATCAGCAAATGGAGCGGCGTGGACTTCACCGAGCAGCAGAAAGCCGACTACGTGGCGGGCAAAGCCGTGAAACTGGAGAACGTGACCGACAAGCAGGGCTTCCACGCCACGATGTACATCAGGTTCAACCCGGAGAAGGGACGCCCGTACCGCTACGACACCAACCCCGACGACGCGCAGAAGGTAGCCCCGTCCAACGAGAGCCGCACGCAGGTGGCGGTGAACAACGAAGGCAAGACCAACGAGGCGACCAAGAACCTGAAAGAACCGTTGCGGAAGGGACAGACCGCCCCGAAAGACGGGACCCAGCAACAGCAGCAGGATCAGCCCCAAAGAAAAAGCAAGGGCATGAGGATGTAATCCGGTGTCCGCCACTAAATCCAAAGTAACAAGTAAAAGTAAACAATCAAACAGCAAGAAAGTATGAAGACAATCATTGCAGAAAAGCCATCCGTGGCACGTGAAATCGCCCGCATCGTGGGCGCGACAAAGAGAGAGGAAGGATATTTCGAGGGAGGCGGCTATGCCGTGACATGGGCGTTCGGACACCTCGTGCAGCTCGCCATGCCAGACGGCTACGGCGTGCGCGGATTCGTCCGTGACAACCTGCCGATTATCCCTGACGATTTCACGCTCATCCCCTGTCAGGTAAAGACGGAGAAGGGCTACAAGCCCGACAGCAGTGTTGCTGCACAGATAAAGATCATAGCCTCCCTGTTCAACAGGAGCGAACAGATCATCGTGGCGACCGATGCCGGACGCGAGGGTGAGCTTATCTTCCGATACCTCTACCATTACATCGGATGCACCACCCCGTTCGTGCGCCTCTGGATAAGCTCGCTTACCGACAAGGCTATCCGAGAGGGGTTGCGCGACCTTGAAAACGGCGGCAAGTACGACAACCTCTTCCTTGCCGCCAAAGCGCGGAGCGAATCCGACTGGCTCGTGGGCATCAACGGCACACAGGCCCTCTCCATCGCCGCCGGACACGGCACATACTCCGTCGGACGGGTGCAGACCCCCACGTTGGGAATGGTGTGCGAACGCTACTACGAGAACCGCCGTTTCACGCCCGAAGCCTTCTGGCAGCTCCATATCGCCGTGGACGGCAATAATGACGGAACAGTGAAATTCTCCTCCTCCGAAAAATGGAAAGAGAAAGAGCCTGCAACGGCACTATATAATAAGGTAAAGGAAATAGGCACAGCCACTGTCGTGAAAGCCGAACGCAGGGAGAAGGCGGAGGACACTCCGCTCCTGTACGACCTCACAACCTTGCAGAAAGAAGCTAACGCCAAGCACGGCTTCACGGCGGAGCAGACGCTTGAAATCGCGCAGAAGCTCTACGAGAAGAAGCTCATCACCTATCCGCGAACCGGAAGCCGCCACATCCCCGAAGACGTGTTCGCCGAAATCCCCAAACTGCTTGCCTTCCTCGGCAGTCTGCCCGAATGGAAAGGCAAGGTGCAGGCGAAAGCGCAGCCGACACGCCGCAGCGTGGACGGAAGCAAGGTGACCGATCACCACGCCCTGCTCGTCACCGGAGAGAAGCCGCTATTCCTCTCCAAAGAGGACAGCACCGTCTATCAGATGGTTGCCGGACGCATGATAGAAGCCTTTTCAGATAAATGCGTCAAGGACACCGCCACCGTCATGGCGGAGTGTGCCGGGGTGGAGTTCACGGTGAAAGGGAGTGTCATCAAGCAAGCCGGATGGCGTGCCGTCTATGGCGAGGAGAACAAGGACGACAAGGAAAACAAGGAGGAATTCATCATCCCCGATTGGCAGGAAGGTGACACGCTGACGCTGAAAGGTTATTCCATCACGGAGGGAAAGAGCAAACCAAAACCTCTGCACACCGAAGCAACCTTGCTCTCGGCTATGGAGACGGCAGGCAAGGAGATTGAGGACGACGCGCCACGTCAGGCGTTGAAGGACTGCGGCATCGGCACGCCCGCCACCCGTGCGGCGATTATCGAAACGCTCTTCAAGCGCGGCAACATGGAACGCTGCAAGAAATCGCTTGTGCCGACAGAAAAAGGTCTTGCCCTCTATTCGGTCGTGAAGACGATGCGCATCGCCGACGTAGCCATGACGGGCGAATGGGAGAAGGAACTGGCACGTATCGAACGTGGAGAACTGCCTGCCGACACTTTTCGTAAGGAAATAGAGGTGTACACACGGGAAATCACCTCCGAACTGCTCTCATGCGACAAACTGTTTTCCCGCCGGGATTCCGGCTGCAAGTGTCCCAAGTGCGGGACAGGCAGCATGCAGTTCTACGGCAAGGTGGTACGCTGCGACAATGCGGAGTGCGGGCTGCCCGTGTTCCGTCTGAAAGCGAACCGTACCCTTTCTGATGACGAGATCAAAGACCTGCTCACCGACGGGCATACGAAGCTGCTCAAAGGCTTCAAGAGCAAGCAGGGCAAGAGCTTCGATGCCATAGTCGCCTTTGACGGGGAGTTTAACACGACTTTCGTGTTCCCCGAAAGGAAAACGACCAAGAAATTTTCAGGACGGAAGAAATAGTATTAACTTTTGAGAAAGTAGGCTGCATCCGAGCAAGAGAAATAAACGGGTTTATTTCGTATTGTCTTCGATTTGCACTACCTTTGCCACTGGTTCAGAGTAATGAATTGTTCTTCGATACCGGATTACACTCATACTTTGGATTTAGTGGTGGCACTCGGAGGGATACCGGGTGCCTTTTCTTTCTCCTTTTCAGACGATTATCCACGTCATTATCAATCCACTAAATTCCAAAGCAATGAACAACAAGAAGAAAAACGAGGGTCAGACCGACTTTTCCTATTACGGTCTGTACCTGCTGGACTACCTACGCAACAACAAGTTTGAACAAGCGGCCGATACCGCCTTCATCCGTGAGCGTGCCGATCGTGCCGCCGAAACGTATGAACAGGCGCGGCTTGACGGCTATCCTGCCGAGGGTGCGCAGGAGCTGGCGATGAACACCCTATTGGGCGGGCTTCACTATTCCAAGTACGCCATCCTCCGCGAGGTCGTGGAAACAGAGTTTGCCGACGAAGTGCCGGATGAGAAACGGGAAGCCTTCATCCAAAAACTGCTGCCGCTTGTCGATGCGGTATTCTCCATTTACGACCTCTCGGACGACAACTTCGCCCTGTCGCCCGACTACGGCCTGCTCTACACGGAGCTGACGGGAACCGTCGTGCTTTACATCGAAGAGTATGGCGTTTAACCGCAAACAGAAACTTCGGGACAACATCGAAGCGATACGGACGGCGTTCATCCTTGACAGGGAACAGCGCACCCCCACCGCACGCGAAAGGCTTTTGCTGGAGCGATACTGCGGTTTCGGAGGGCTGAAGTGCATACTGAACCCCGCCAAGGAACTGACGGATGCCGTCCACTGGGCGAAATCCGACCTCGAACTGTTTGCCCCTACGGTGGAGCTGCACAGGCTGGTGCGCGAGAACAGCAAGGACGAAGCGGAGTACAAGCGGTACGTGGACGCCATGAAGCAGTCCGTGCTGACCGCCTTCTATACCCCGCCGGAGATAACCGGCACTATCGCGGACGTGCTGCATGAACACGGCATTCGCCCCGACAGGGTACTGGAGCCGTCGGCGGGCGTGGGCGCGTTCGTGGATGCCGTGCTGGAAAACAAGCCGGACGCGGACATCATGGCTTTCGAAAAAGACCTGATGACGGGCAAGATACTGAAACACCTGCATCCCGGACAGAAGATAAGGGTACAGGGATTCGAGAAGATAGAGAAGCCTTTCACGGACTATTTCGACCTTGCCATCTCGAACATCCCGTTCGGCGACGTGGCGGTGTTCGACCCGGAGTTCACGGGCAGCCAAGACCCGGCAAGGCGTTCGGCATCGAAGACGATACACAACTATTTCTTCCTGAAAAGCCTTGATGCGGTGCGTGAGGGCGGCATCGTGGCGTTCATCACCTCGCAGGGGGTGCTGGACGCACCGTCCAACGCCCCCATACGCGGGTACATGATGAGCCATGCCAATATAGTGGGTGTCGCACGCCTGCCGAACAACCTCTTCACGGACAACGCGGGCACGGAGGTGGGCAGCGACCTGGTTATCCTGCAAAAGAACAGCGGCAAGAAACGGGAGCTGTACGATTACGAAAAGCTGTTCGTACAGACGGGAAAGACACCGATAGGCAGTTTCGAGAACGGGTATGTCGGCAGCATCGGCATGATTCCCCACTCGGACCTGATACGCGACACAGACCCTTACGGGAAACCAGCCTATAAGGTCATGCACCGGGGCGGCATTGCGCAGCTGGCGGAGGACTTGCGTGAACATCTGAAGATAGAGCTGCACCAACTGGACAGGGAGCTGTATGAAAGGCACAGTCTTCATTCGGAACAAGGGAAAAGCACGGAAACTGAAATTATTTCCAGTTCGGTGGTTACTCCCGAAATACAGCCACGCCATGAAATGGCAGCGAAGCCCGAAACGGCAGCACCGCAGCCCATAGACGAGAAGCCGGAGATAGAGCCGCGCCGCCCCAATTATTCGGAGGGCGTGCAGCTCTCCCTGCTCGACCTCTGGGGCATGACGGAGGAAGTCCGCAAGGAGCAAACTCCCAAGAAGAAAAAGGCGGCGAAGAAAGGAAGTTCGGCAAAACGTGTCCTTCCCAAACCGCAGGCGCAGGTTGCGCCGAAGGTTACGACCGCACCGCCACAGCCGTCTGCCACCCCTTTGACGGAGAACAGGGATAGCCATGAAACAAAGCCGGTGAGTGTTGAAGCCAAAGGCGACCCCGATGATATTTATGCCACTCTGGATTGGGAAACCAACCCTCCCATCAACGGCTTCTACGAGATGATGATGGACTTGACACCGGAGCGGCGCAAGGAGCTTCGGGAACTGGCGGCGCAGCATCAGGAGAAACGGCAGGATGTCCCGGACATGAAAGCCGCACCGGAGCAGGAAGCACGGCAACCCGAAACGCAGCTGGAAGTCGCCGCCACTCCTGCCGCTCCCTCAACGGAAACGGCCGCGACCTCCCTTTTCCCCGAAGTGGAAGCGGAAAAGCCGAAGGAGGAAGCCCCCGACCTTAGGCCGCGTCCCTACCACCGCACGCCGGAAATGCACCTGCGTGAAGGCTCGCTGGTGGCAAGCAGGGTGCGTGACATCGGCTATCTGAAGGACATCACCCCCTACGGCGCGACCTTCCAGCCGCTCGGACTGACCGGCTATCAGAAAGAGAAGGCGCTGCAGTATGTTTCGCTCCGTGACGCATACGAGCGGCTGTACCGCTATGAGTCGAACAGGCGCGAGGAAAATGTCCCGTGGCGTGAGCATCTGAACACCTGCTACGACGAGTTCGTCATGCGCTACGGCAACCTCAACGCCAGGCAGAACGTGAAACTGGTGATGATGGATGCCGGAGGGCGGGACATCCTCTCGCTGGAACGTGCGGAGAACGGAAAGTTCGTCAAGGCGGACATTTTCGAGCGTCCCGTTTCCTTCTCGGTGGAGTCCGCCGTCAATGCCGGAACGCCCGAAGAGGCGTTATCCGCATCGCTCAACAAGTACGGCACGGTCAATCTCGACTATATGCGCGAGATAACCGACAGTACGGAGGAGGAACTGCTTGGTGCCCTCAAGGGGCGCATCTTCTACAATCCGCTCGTGACCGGCTACGAGATAAAGGACAGGTTCATCGCGGGGAACGTGATAGAGAAGGCGGAACGCATCGAGGCATGGATCGACGGCAACCCCGAAAGTGAGCGGTTGCCGGAAGTAAGGCAGTCGTTGGAGGCTCTGAAAGAAGCCGAGCCGGAGAAAATCCCGTTCGAGGACCTCGACTTCAACTTCGGGGAACGCTGGATTCCCACGGGCGTGTACGCCGCCTACATGAGCCGCCTTTTCGACACGGAGGTCAAGATAGCCTACTCCGCAAGTCTGGACGAATTCTCGGTGGCGTGCGGCTGCCGCACCATGAAAATCACGGACGAGTTTTTAGTGAAGGGCTATTACCGGAACTATGACGGGATGCACCTGCTGAAACACGCCCTGCACAACACCTGCCCGGATATGATGAAGTTCATCGGTAAGGACGAGCATGGCAACGACAT
This sequence comes from Parabacteroides caeci, assembly GCF_023656795.1. Taxonomy (NCBI): domain Bacteria; kingdom Pseudomonadati; phylum Bacteroidota; class Bacteroidia; order Bacteroidales; family Tannerellaceae; genus Parabacteroides; species Parabacteroides caeci. The sequence continues at coordinate 1,903 of NZ_JAMOKT010000055.1, read as the reverse complement.
CAAGGTACGCGACAGCGAGGGCATACAGCTCGCCAACGCCAAGATTGACGAGATACGAAACGGGTTCTCCGAATGGCTGGAAGAGCAGTCGCCGCAGTTCAAGGAACGGCTTACAACGATGTACAACCGCAAGTTCAACTGCTACGTGCGCCCGAAATATGACGGCTCGCACCAGACCTTTCCCGACCTCAACCTCAAGGGGCTGGCAAGCCGGGGCGTGAAGAGCATCTATCCCTCGCAGAAGGACTGCGTATGGATGCTGAAACAGAACGGTGGTGGCATCTGTGACCATCAAGTGGGGACCGGCAAGACGCTCATCATGTGCATCGCGGCACATGAGATGAAGCGTCTGAACCTCGTCCACAAGCCGATGATTATCGGGCTGAAAGCCAATGTCGCGGAGATTGCCGCCACCTATCAGGCGGCCTACCCCAACGCCCGCATCCTCTATGCCTCGGAGAAGGACTTTTCGACCGCCAACCGCGTGCGCTTCTTCAACAACATCAGGAACAACGACTATGAGTGTGTCATCATGTCGCACGACCAGTTCGGCAAGATACCGCAGTCGCCGGAGTTGCAGCAGCGGATATTGCAGGCGGAGCTTGACACGGTAGAGGAAAACCTCGAAGTCCTGCGGCAGCAGGGCAGGAACGTGTCAAGGGCGATGCTGAAAGGACTGGAAAAACGCAAGCACAACCTTATCGCGAAGTTGGAAAAGGTGGAACACGCCATCCAATCGCGCACGGACGACGTGGTGGACTTCAAGCAGATGGGCATCGACCACCTGCTCGTGGACGAGTCACACAACTATAAGAATCTGACTTTCAACACCCGGCACGACCGTGTGGCGGGCTTGGGCAACAGCGAGGGAAGCCAGAAAGCCCTGAACATGCTCTTTGCCATACGCACCATACAGGAGCGCACGGGCAAGGATTTGGGAGCCACCTTCCTTTCCGGCACGACCATCAGCAACTCGCTGACGGAGCTGTACCTGCTCTTCAAGTACCTGCGCCCGAAGGAGCTGGAACGGCAGGACATCCGCTGTTTCGACGCATGGGCTGCAATCTTCGCCAAGAAGACGACCGACTTCGAGTTCAACGTGACGAACAACATCGTGCAGAAAGAGCGTTTCCGCTACTTCATCAAAGTGCCGGAGCTTGCCGCCTTCTACAACGAGATAACCGATTACCGCACGGCGGAGGACGTGGGCGTGGACCGTCCGCTGGGGAACGAGATACTGCACCACATACCGCCCACGCCGGAGCAGGAGGACTTCATCCAAAAACTGATGCAGTTCGCCAAGACGGGCGACGCCACGCTTTTAGGCAGAGAGCCGCTATCGGAAACGGAGGAGAAGGCGAAGATGCTCATTGCCACCGACTACGCGCGGAAGATGGCACTCGACATGCGCATGATAGACCCGCACTATGAAGACCACCCCGATAACAAGGCTTCACACTGCGCCAAGATGATAGCGGAGTATTACCGCAAGTACGACGCGCACAAGGGCACGCAGTTCGTGTTCTCGGATCTGGGGACGTACCGGCCGGGCGAGGGGTGGAATGTCTATTCGGAGATAAAGCGCAAGCTGACGGAGTACTACGGCATACCGGCTGGCGAGGTGCGCTTCATTCAGGAGTGCAAGACGGACAAGACACGCAAGGCGGTGATAGACGCCATGAACGCCGGAACGGTGCGTGTGCTGTTCGGCTCCACGAGTATGCTCGGAACGGGAGTGAACGCGTAGAAACGGTGTGTCGCCATTCATCACCTCGATACGCCGTGGGTGCGACATGAAGTCGCATAGATAATTGTTGGAATGATACTCTAAGTATCAGCTTTAACCCGCTGTTCCGTCAGCGGTAGCCTACCGACCGATGCACCTTAATGTTGTATTAAGCGG
>NZ_JAMOKT010000054.1:0-51456 GCF_023656795.1 Parabacteroides caeci | reverse complement strand
TCGGACAAGTAACGTTTAGTTATCTCTAATTTTAATTCATGGCTGTAACGGATACAACCTACATGTTTCGATTCTGACATAAGTTTACTTTGGTATTTTGTCAACTTATTTCAGGACAGGACATCTTTTCTATTAGTCTGAAACATATTACCTATAAATATAAAGATGGCTGTCGTTAAGCTTGTCGACGTAGGTCGTTAAGCTTACTGACCATTATCGAAAAACTTACCGACCTGGGTGAATAAGGCAGTTGATTGTTTCTTTTGTCTTAATAGGTTATTGATTTTTGAGTAGTTTATTATTGGAGAAGTGTTAGTAGGCAAAGGTGAACGGTTGCAGGTAACCATTCACCTTTTTGGCAAACCATTCACCCTGATAATTGCCGTTTAATGTATTTTATTCCAGTTGTTTATTGACTAAAAGGTGACAGGTGAACGGTTTTTATGTCTTACTAACTATGTAGGTGTTTATCTTCCGTACAAATGTTTTGCCGAGGGAACAAATATAACATTCAGTTCCGGGTCCGGCATATCCGGGTCTAATGGGAACATAGGCCGGACGATGTTCTTATACGGAATGCTTTTGAAATCCTGATCCACTCCGCCGCGGGTCAGAGCCATCACCCAGTCTGCTTTCATATTGTACCATTGGTTTACCAGGTAACCCTGTTTAACCATTACAATATCCATTTCTCGGGGATCTATTCCGGTACCTTCCAGGTTGGGTGTGGGAGAAGATGTTCCCACGACGACATAAATACTTCCTGTTTTGATAATAGCGATATCGCTGCGTGTTCTGTATGGAGATTCGGAGGCCTGGTTCTGATCCTGAACGGGGCTGACATATATTACCGTGCCGGATAACCAGACAGGAGGTTCATAAGCATTGTCCGTCATAGCTCCTACATATCCTTCTGCATGGCCGCCGACACCAGCCTTACGTGCGGCTTCAACCATCTCGCTTCCTGGAATAGAACAGTAAAGCAGGCTTTTGCCGTTTGGAGATTGAAGTTCCGGACGTTTCAATACCCGGGCTAATGTCCATGTAACTTCGCCTGAACCGCCACCACCGGGATTGTCACCCATATCGCTGATAAAGAAAGGCTTCTTGTCGCTGGTCAGGGCCAGATCGAGACATTTTTCGAGCGGATGCCCCGGAGCTTCCAATGTGAACTGGCGGCGGACATCCCAAAATTTTTGCGCCAGTTTCTTTGCGCCTGCTTCTACCTGTGCTTTGTCGTCACCGTAAACCATCACTACTCCCTGGTTGCGCCGGTCGTCTCCCCATACATAACCGATCCAGATACCTGCATCTATTACGCCCGGCATTGCTTCAACTTCGGGAACCATGGCATAAAGCGATTTGGCTGGTTCGGCACGCGTACTCGACCATTCTCCGGAAACTAGTACCGGAACGGCTACCCATGCTTTATAGGCTGGACGTCCTTTACCGGAGGCTAGTCGATCCAGCAGATTGACTACGCCACGACGATGCGATTCACGTGAATCATCGTGAGGGGCTTTGCGGTAAGTTGTAATCAGGTCGGAGTTAAGGGCTACGAGCCAGGATGCATTGCCATGAAGGTCCATAGTGGTCGTAACAAGGACGTCGTTACCGATAACGCTGCGGACTTTTTCCATAAACTCACCCTCCGGATCGGCAACTCCATCCACGCTGCATGCCCCGTGATTGTAAAACCAGAAAGCATCGTAAGGCATGTTCGCCTTTATTATTTCAAGCGCTTCGTTGACGAAGGCGTCGTATGATTCTTTCGTAACCGGTCCGCGGCCACCGCCACGGCCCATCAGGGAGGGAAGCCATGTTGCCGCCTGTCCCATGGCAGAATCCGGACTCAGATAATCCGGCAAAGTGAGCGGCCTTCCGACTATCGGTTGCCTGTTGGGCATAAATACGCTGTTCTCGATTTGTATACCGGCAACGCCGATACGTGGTTTCTGTTGCTGCGCGGCGGCATTGTTGGCGAATGACGCGACCAACAGGCAGAGACTCAGGAATAGGAAAACTTTCTTCATGGTTCGTTTAAATTTAATAGTATGACATAATAAAAATATATGGGATGTATATATGATTAAAATCAGGGTTAAACTTAGTGGAAATATATGAGAAATTATTCAAAGTCAGGAATATTTATTTGCCAATGCCTTGACTTCTTGCCTGGTAGGTCAGGATATCGTGATCATCAGACCGGTCCCCCTTATCGTTTTGATACTGACTTTTTCGTCTTGTGACAATAGTTTGCGGAGCTTCGTGACGAAGACATCCAGGCTGCGGGAAGCAAAGTAATCGTCTTCCGTATTCCAGAATTTGTCTAAAATGATTTCACGGCGGATAATTTCTCCCGGTTTACGGAATAATAGTTCCAGTATCCCGTTCTCACGGGGTGTCAGTAAGTGGTTGCTTCCGGAGATATGGCGCAAGGTTGCCTGTGCCGGATCCAAGGTATATCCGCCTATTGTCCATGTCTGGTTTTTAACTTTTTCCGTATTCCCTTGCTTCATGCGGAGCAACGCGCGGACATGTGCATCCAGTTCTTCCGGCAGGAAAGGCTTTTTGACATAATTGTCCACTCCCAGTTCATACCCTTTTACCACGTCTTTCGGTGAAACACGGGCGGATGAGAAAAGGATCGGGAGCTCTCTGTCCGTCTCCCGGATACGGCGCACCATCTCGTAGCCGTCCATGACCGGCATTTCGATGTCGGCAACGATAATATCCGGTTTTACCTGCCGGTATTTCTCCAGGCCTTCTTTCCCGTTGCAGGCGATGATCACCTCATAACCGCCTATCATATCTTCCAATCCTCCCTGAATGATATAACTCAGGTTGGCATCGTCTTCTACTAATAATAATTTGATCATACTGTTGTTTCTTCTGTGGTGGATACTGGTAATGAGATGGTAAATTCACTGTATTTTCCTTCCTGGCTTTCGACGCTGACATAGCCGCCGTGCGAGCGGGTGACGTTCATGACATAATTCAGTCCCAGGCCGAAACCCGTAACACCGTCGGCAGCATTGCTCCGGTTGATCGAAGCCCGTTCGAACTTGTCGAATATATGGTTCTGTGCAGCAAGGGAAATACCGATCCCGTTGTCTATTACCTTGATTTGTGTAAATTGGTTATATCGGCAGGAAGTGATCTGTATCTCAACCGACTCCCCGGAATATTTGATCGCATTGTCTATCAGGTTGCTGACAGCCTCTTTCAGATATTCTTCATCTGCAAATATATCTACCGCTTCTATGTTTAACCGGAAAGTGACGGTTTTATTCGTCTTGGCAGTGAATAACTGTGTCAGTTCCTCCAACATCGGGCGGATAGGGATCAGGCTTTTTTCAAGCAGTAATTGCCCGTGTTCCAGCTTGGAGATGGTCAGCACTTTGTTAGTCAGGGCCAGTAGATGTTGTGCTTCTTCTTCCAGGATGTCGAAGTATTTCTCTTTCTTCTCCGGTTTTCCGTCCAGCTTTCCGCTTCGGAGGATACGGGCACCCATCAGGATCGAGCTGAGAGGCGTTTTCATATCGTGGATCATCGCATAGGAGAAGTCTTCCCGTATTCGTGCGATCTCGTCCTGTTGTTTGATAATTTTGATTTGCTTCCGGATACAGATCAGAAGAATCCCCAGTGCAATAGTCGTTCCGAAGAAAAAGTAGAGCAGCTTGCCGATAGAGCCTGCCCGCGGATTTCTTATGTAAGCTCGTATTCCCTGTGTGTCATTGATTGGAAAAACAAAAGTGTGTTGTTTGTTGAATAAGTCATTGTAATCAGTGAAATAGCGGATGCTTTCCCGTTGAACAATATCGGGGCTGTTCAGGAAAACCGTATCTATGCGGAATGCCAGTTTGTCGAGATGGTATTTGTCGAGTTCTTCCCGGAAGAGGGTCGGGAGGTTTTTTGTTTTGTTTGTTTGGTAACGTTCGGTGGCGTGGCAGAAGGATTCGTGTATCTGTCGTGCCAGTTGCTCTTTGGTCAGTGAATAACTTCGCCCGATCCATTGTCCCATTAGGAAAAGGACAATTAAAGAGGCGGCGGCTGTTAATATAATGTAGAATGATTTCGTCATAATACTTTGATTTCGTTGACAAAGATAGGTATTTTCGTTTTTCCGGCATCCTCCCTTTTTATCTTAACGTAAAGATAACGTTGAGATAACATTCTGTTTCTTTACTCCCCTGTATCTTTGCGGTATAGAAATCAAATAAAAACAAACGATATGGAAACAAAAGAAAAGAATTTGGAAGAATATTCTCACCCGGAAGGGGTAGAAGTGAAAGTGAGTGCGGCCCGGGCAAATATAACGATATTGCTCTATCTGTTCTTTTTTGTCGTAGGCGGAGTTATATTGTTCAACTATATTTGGGGAGATGGCTCAAGTTATGGCGCCAGATATGAACTGGGAAACACTGTCAGGCTACAGGCTTTATCTATAAAAGGTACAATTATTATGGCTCTTTGTTATATAGTATATACCTTGCTTCAATATGGTCTGCTGTATTGGTTTACCGGAAAAGATCGCCGGGCGATCCATTGGAACACGGACTGGAAGACATTAGGATTTCTGGTGAAGAAACCGCTACTTTTGAAATATTACCGGATAGCGTTGCTGACTCCGTTTGTTCTAATTGGTTTACTTCCTTTTATACATGGTCTTTGTACAGGAAATGATGTCTGCTTTTTTATTGGTGTCTTCTGTGTTGTGGGCAGCGGCGCCGATTGCTATTATTTCTGGAAGCTCCGTACTTTCAATGGTGACGATAAAATCGTGGATGGAGATGAGTCTTTAAGTGCAACTATTATAAAGAATTCTTATTAAGACCTAAACCTATAAACACACTATTTTTATGAAAGAAGGCAGGAGAACTCTCTTGTCTTCTTCTTTGATAATCGAATAACAAATAATACCTTTGTAACCTAAGAAGCAAAATAATAAAATATATGGCCGAACAAAAAGTAGTGATCAGTAAGGATTTGAAAGCTGATTTACAGGCATTCCTTGCTGCACTGAATTACGATAAACTGTTTATTCTTACCGATACAAATACACTGGAAAAGTGTTATCCGCTGATACAGGATGTGCCGGCAATCAAAGAGGCTCCGGTAATAACTGTCGATGCCGGTGATACGCATAAAGGCTTGGAGGCCTTGTCGAATATCTGGATGCGCCTTTCCAATGAAGGGGCTTCCCGTAACTCGCTGTTGGTGAACCTGGGTGGTGGCATGGTGACGGATATGGGCGGTTTTGCCGGTGCTACTTTCAAACGCGGGTTGAAGACGGTCAATATTCCTACAACACTGATGGCCTCGGTCGATGCTGCCGTGGGAGGTAAGACCGGTATTAATTTCAACGGATTAAAGAACGAAATAGGTTCTTTCTATCCGCCGGAATGCGTGTTTATCGATTGTGAATTTCTTCGTACGTTGGATAGGGATAACCTGTTATCCGGCTATGCGGAAATGATTAAACATGCGCTGATCAGTTCGATGGATACCTATGCGACGGTTATGTTGTTCGACCTCGACCAGAAGATGGATTATGCATTCCTGAATAAGATGGTGGCGCAATCGGTTGCCGTTAAGGAACGTATCGTGGCAGAGGACCCGAAAGAACACGGTATCCGCAAGGCTTTGAACTTCGGCCATACGATTGGACATGCCTACGAAAGTCTTTCTTTCAAAAAGAACCGTCCTCTATTGCACGGTCATGCGGTGGCTGCCGGTATCGTGAGCGAGTTATACCTGTCCCACAAGCTATGCGGTTTCCCTTCGAGCAATCTGAGCCAGGTTATCCAGTATATCAAAGAATATTATCCGGCTTTCATCTTTGATTGCAAAGACTACGAAACTTTATATGAACTGATGACCCATGATAAGAAGAATGAAGGTGGTATAATCAACTTTACCCTTTTGTCTAAAATCGGTGAGGTTCAGATAAATCAGGCAGTGACAAAGGAAAAAATCCTGGAGTCGTTAGATTTTTACCGCGAAAGTTTTGGTGTATAAAGGAAAAATATTACCTTTGCAGCCGTAAAGAAAACGGGGTGTAGCTCAGCCCGGTTAGAGTACGCGTCTGGGGGGCGTGTGGTCGGAAGTTCGAATCTTCTCACCCCGACATTTGCTGAGCATAAAGGAGTTAAGTTTAAAACTTATCTCCTTTTTTTATAATCCTTAATTGTGATATGTACCGGTTTGGTAGCCTTTGTGGTGAACTTCTCTTTAACTATTTTGCTATTATTGGACTTGGGGAATGAATTTCCAGTGACCGTTATTTACCACAACGGTGGGCGGGTCAGGATACGAATCGTCATTTGTTTTTCGGAGCTGGCACCGACAAACCCTAATCCGCCGACAACGTTTTGAGGTATAATGACCGGTTCCATAAAGGTTTCGTTATAGTTTCCCGACTCAAGGCAGTTCATGGCACGCATATACTGATAGTCTGTCTGGGTGATACAGAGTAGCCGGATGACGGCATCTGTCTCTACAAGCAGCTTTTCGTCCATATTCTTGTGATCATAGTAGCGGGTATATACGTTAAGCGTGTAAGATCCATTTTCGAAACGACTGTCGGTGAATACATTGTTCACATTTTGGACGGTCATATCAAGGATACCGAATTCTTCATCATCGGCAGTACTGAGATGACCATCGGTCAACACGATATCTTCTTGATTGATTATATCCAAATACATGATTTCCGGTCCGTATGTTGTTCCCTCCTCCGGATATGTCCGGTAAGTGTTTTCCTGGATGCGCAGTTGATAATAGTTCTTTTCTCCGGGTCGGTCGTTGAATGTGATTCTGTACCGGATGCAGTTATCCATATAATATCCTATTTTAATTTTAGTCAGAAGGGTATCTACTCGTATAATCTTTTCGATCGGTTGGGGTATTTTTACTTCAACCCAGGCGTGATATTGCCCGTTTTCCGCAGCTGCTTCCAGGCGTACCAGATCGCCGGGGAGAAACCGGGTTTTCACGCGGCAGTATTTTGTAGAGTCATTATAACTGGCGGAGATCAATTCGGCTTCAGCAACTTCTTTCTTCTCTCCGTTGACATAGATCGTGACGGCTCCATCGTTCACTAATGTTGTTGTTTCGTCATCAATGATATGCAGGTAAACCTGATTCTCTTCTTTTTCGGCCTCCAGAAAGGCATTCATGAGCAGTTGGGGCTTTTGAATTTTACTTCGGAAGGGTATCTCGTTCTCACAAGCTGAGAAAAGAGATGTATAGAGTATGAATAATAGATAGGATAAATTCTTTTTCATGTCATTTTCTGTTTTAGAATTTAAATGTATAAGTGACGGAAGGTATACAGGGTAATAAAGTCTGTTTGATCAACCTTGTTTTCCTTTTCCAAGTTGTTTCAGGCACACCTCCTTCTCCAATATGTTCTTGTCCGATGTATTCTTCTTCCAGATAGATCAAATTGGGAGTCATGGCATTATAGGCATTGTAGACAGATATATTCCAGGTGTGTGTGCCCCGGCGTACTTTTTTATGGAAGTTAACTCCCAGGTTCAATCGATGACTGACGGGTAACCGGTAATTGTTGCGGTGTTCGATATAATCGAGCAAGTTTCCGTTTATTGTCCCGGTACGCTGTTCGGCTAATGTTGCTGCCCCTCCGGTGTTAAATATCCAGGTGAGTCCAATATCGAACCGTTCACTGAACTGATGGTTCACACAAAAATTTATATTGTGGCGACGGTCATATTTATAGGGGAAACGTTCTCCGTAGTTGATGCTGCCATCTTTGAACTGGCGGTCACTTTTGGCAATTGTATAGGCCAGCCAGCCGGTTGTTTTTCCCAATGTTTTTTGCGCAAGTATTTCCAGACCGAAAGAACGTCCGCGGCCCATTTCCACTTTTTCCTGCCATCCTCCTGAGGTTCCGAAGAAAGAGGCACCATCCTGATATTCCAGAACATTATGCATATCTTTATAATAACCTTCCAGCGACAGCTCCCATCCTTTTATCCCTGTATAGTATCCCCCGGCAGCATATTGAAATGACCGCATCGGGCGGATATTTTGAGTAACAGGTACCCATAAATCAGTTGGTAGTGAGATGGCTGACGACGATAATAAATGTACGTACTGTTCCATTTGAGTAAATGAACCTTTTATTGCATAGTCCTTGTTCAGGCGGTAGCGGGCGGACAGGCGGGGTTGTGCTGAGAAATAACCTTTCCCCTGGGTGTAAAACAAGGAAAGATGTATACCTGCATTAATACTTAACCGGGTACCTATGTTGAAGTCATTTTCTGCATACAAAGCGCATTCATGGCCATGCAGATTACTGTTAGAAGAATCTTTATAGACGGTATCTTGTGCTACTGATCCGTTTTCTGCTTCTCTCACATTTGAGGTTGTGACCTCCGGACGGAACGTATGATTCAGATAAGAGCCGCCGAATTTGATATGATGGTTCGGGGCAGGCGTATAGTCGAAATCTGCCTGGATGCTAACATCATGTATCCCTGACCGGTAATCGGAATTATATGTATAGGTTTCGTTATGCATGGGATCGGCATTGGTCTTTTTCTCGGTTCCGGTAGCTTCCTTTTTATAACTGTCAGCCATTGACATCTGATAATGGTTGTATGCTACAGTCGTGTTACTGAACAACTTATTGTTGAACACATAATTCCAGCGTCCGGCTGCAATAGTATTTCCCCAGTTGATGTCGATTTTGCTGTTATAGAAATACAGACGCGGACCATCGTCATAGCCGTCGTATTCCTTATCCCGTTTGTAATCATAATGGTCTTTTCCTTTATAAAAGCTGAGGAAGAGTCGGCTCTTGTCGGAGAACTTATGGTTTACTTTTGCATTGATATCATAGAAGTAATAGTTGTATTTTTTATCTTCCGGCAGAAAAGGTCTGGCCACCAGGTCCAGATAGGTGCGGCGTCCTGTCAGACAGAAAGAAGTTTTGTTTTTTATGATCGGTCCTTCAAAATGCAGCTTACTGGTCAGCAGGCCGACACTGATCGTTCCGTGATAATTTTGCATATCGCCGTCGTTGGTGCGGATATCGATGATAGACGATAATCGTCCGCCATAACGGGCAGGAAAGGAGCCTTTGAAGAGAGTCACTTTTTTCATGGCCTCCGGGGTGAAGATCGAGAATACACCCAGCAGGTGGTCTGCATTGTAGATCGGAATACCATCCAGCAGGATCAGGTTCTGGTCCGGTCCGCCGCCACGTACATGCAAACCGCTGAATCCTTCCATACCTGCCTGTACGCCGGGTAACAGCTGGATTGTCTTCAGTAAATCGGCTTCTCCCAGAACAACAGGGGTATTGCGGATTTGTTTCATCGGGACATCAAGGGCACTCATCGCAGTGGCATGGATCCCGGTTTCTCTTTTGTTAGACAGGACGACTACTTCCTCTAACTGATTGTCGGTCAGTAACCGGATATTCAGCAAGGTATCCTTTTCCAACCGGAACCGGCATATTTGAGTGGCATAACCAAGGTAGGAGAATGAAAGTGCTGCATCTCCTTCGGGAAGCGTAATGCTATAAAATCCGAAAGGGTTGGTTGAAGTTCCTATCCTTCTGTTTTGTTCAAAGATATTCGTACCGATCAGTGTTTCCGATGATATCCCGTCTGTAACATAGCCGCTGATTGTATATTTGCGGTTAACGGATGTTTTCCGTTTATCTAATAAGATATATTTTCCCGAGATCTTAAAATCGATTGCTTCGTTTTCGAAAGCCCTGTGTAGAATATCCGTGATAGGGGATTGAGTCATATCCAGGGTTACAGGCTTTTTAAGCTGTATCTTTTCTCCGTAGATGAAAGAGAAACCGGTAGAATCCTCCAACTGCTTTGCGAATTTCTCTAAAGCAGCATTCCGGATACTGAAATTTAATAATGTGTCTTTATTTTGGGCATCAAGAGGAGTTCTCCCGAAAATAACCCACAAGAGACATATGAGGCTGATGCGGAAAAGCGGGTAATGTATGGAATAGTTCATAATATACTAAAGCTTAGTGTTGATAATGATAGTATTGTTTGTTATTGTGTAATTAAAATTACCAGCTTCTTTTAATAATTCGAGCATTTCTTCCAGGCTTTCGCCGTTGGTGAAGTTGGCCCGTATATGGTAATTCCGGAGTTCGGGATCGGTAATTTCTATTTTTATATTGAATGCATGTGAAAGCTGCCGGGTTATTTCCTGCAATGGCAGGTAATCGAATAGGAAATGGCCGTTTCGCCAGACAATATCGTTGTTGCTTTTTGGATTTATTTCATGTTGCAAACTTTTCTGTAACCGGTTATAGATGGCACTTTCGTTGGGGGAAAGCACAATTCGCCGGTTTTCTTCCGGTATGCTGACGGCAACGGAACCTTCGATCAGGGTAGTTTTTATTTCGGGGTCTTCGGGATAGGCTTCCACATTGAATTGGGTTCCCAGTACCTGTACGTTTACGGACTCTGCTTTTACAATAAATGGGTGCCTGGTATCTTTTTCTACATCGAAATAGGCTTCTCCTGTTAACCGGACTTCTCTTTTGGCTCCCCTGAAACGGGAAGGAAAGCTAAGTGTAGAGTAACGGTTCAGGGTGACAACAGACTGGTCGGGTAGTGTAATGTCCCGTATTTCAGCCAGGGTAGAAATAGTCTGTATGGTGCCCGATTGGATATAATCATATGTATACCAACTGGCTAGGCAGATGAGTATGGAGGCTGCAACGCTTCCTGCGATACGGAGTAATTTTATTTTTCCACTGGTAGGAGAGATACGCCTTTCCAGTATTTTCCAACTGTTTTTAGCGGAGAAGCGTCCTCTCGGTGAACGGGTAGAGGCAACCAGTTGTTCCAGAATCTTATCAAAGTTGTTGTTTTCAGGTGTCATCCTTTCTTTATCTGTTTAATTATTGTTTTCATAAATAAAGACAGAGATGTACGCTGGAACTCACTATGTCGATTTGGTAAAAATAAGTTAAGATTATGATCCGTTCTTGTCTGGCTTCAGGTAGCGTGATAACATATCTCGTAGTCGGGTTACAGCCTTTTGTAATTGTACGTCAACTGTATTGATGCTGATTTTTAGTTCTTTAGCGACTTGTGCATAGCTTTGTTTTTCTTCCCGTATGCGGATAAATATCTCCCGGCATTTTTCCGGTAGACGGTCCAGTGCTTTGACATAGTGGGAAAAAAGTTCTTCGTTGATAAAGATTTCTTCCGGTGAATTTTCCTGGTCGGCTATCTTATCGGCTATTATCTCGGTAATCTGTTTTTGCCGTTCTTCTTTTGCCAGGTAATTCAGTGCGGCATTTTTTACTGTGATAAAGAAATAATCTTCCAGATTGACTATCGTTTGTAGTGACTCTCGCTTTTCCCAGATTTTCATGAATACGTCGAGTACAACTTCCTGCGCCCATTCTTCCCGTTTCAGGTAGTAATAAGCAATACGGAAAAAACGGTCAAAGCATAGATCATAGAACTTCTGCAAGGCAGTCTGGGAGTCTTCTTCCTTCATCTGTCGTAAATATCTTCTGATCTCTTGCTCTGTCATAATACCTTTTCATGTTATTCTGTGGCTGCAAAGATACTTTTTAATCGATAAGTATGACAAATCGTAATAAAAAAAGGACTTATTTTGAAATAAGCCCTTTTCTTCATTTATTTTTCGTTCATTTTCTCTATTAAGAGAGACGCACATTTGAAATGTACAATCGTTCGCGGTGTAAGTTGAATAACATCGCCGTTTCTGGGGTTTCTTGCCGGACGGCTTGTTTGCAGACGTGGTTTGAATGAACCGAAACCGGGAATGAAAACACGGTCGCCTGCCTTTGTTTTTTCTGCAACCATTTCGGTAAAAGCATCGAGAATGGTTGTTACATCCCGTTTATTGAGATTTGTTTTTGTTGCTAATTCATTGATTAGTTGACTTCTGTTCATGACTTTATTTTATTAGTTATTAGATATGTTGTTTAATATTAATAATATGTTTCCATCATGCTTCTTCTGTATTCGGAAGGAGACATACCAGTGTGTTTACGGAAGAACCGTCCAAGAGAAGATTGATTGGCGAAATTTGTTTTTACAACAATCTCTTGGATATTAAGAGAAGAATCTCTCAATAGTGCTTTTATTTCCAGTATGATATATTCCAGTATCCAGTCTTTCGCTGATTTTCCGCTGACAGCTTTTATTATCGTTGTCAGATATTTAGGAGTAATACATAGTTCTTTAGCATAGAATGCGACCTCCCTGTTCTCTTTGTAATGTTGCATAATCAGATAAAAGAATTTGTCTGCAAGCTCTTTTTTATGCATGTCCATTGTTGGAATATAGGGGAGAGAACTGATTTTGTATGTATTGTACAGGTCCAGATAGAGGATGCGTAATACATGAATCACAGATTCCCGGGGATACAGGTTGGAGGCAGATCTGGCTTTGGTACAAACCAGATTATAATAATTTTCAAAATTAATGCTCTCGCTTTCTACTAATTTATAGTGGAAATGATTTCGCATATAAATAAAGAAATGTGGCGAAAATCTATGAATGCCGCTTAATACATCATTAAATAAGGATTGTGATATGGAAAAAGCGCTTATCTTAAAATCAGGACTTATCTCGTTTATTGAGACGAGTTGCCCAGGTAGAAGAATGATAAGTTCTTTATTTATAAGCAAATGTTCATGTGTATGAACTTTAACTCTAGCACTCCCTTCAGAGCAAAGCATAACCAGTCCGTATTGTATATATGACGGATACGGAGTTATAGGAATTTGTTTGACATCCTCATAGATAGTTAAATCATTTTTTATAGAATCAATGGTGTCATTATTTCCTACATGCAATTTGTTTTCATTTAAAGACATCACCCTATAATATTTTGTGTATAAAGTTAAAACATCGTTCTTTATGATATTCAGGTAGTGGAAATATGGTGTGACAATGAAGAAATATGGAACGTGTATTGACATTTTTTGTTACAGACAATGCCCCTATAATTTATAAAAACCATTGTTTATGGTATATTGTTCATTGTTATTTCATAAAAAATCTTGTTATTTCTTTTGAACGTCACCATCGTTTTCTCGTACCCGGCCAAACCTTTATTCGGGATGGCGAAACGTTGAAAATATCCGTACTTTAGGATAATTTGAAGATTCTATGAAATTAAAGGGATGAAATTGTATGAAAATAAGAAGATGTTTGTATATTTAAAGCTGTAAAGAAACAGCAAGTAGAAGTAACTTGTTTATTCTGTAGTTATTAATAAAAGCGAGTATAACTTTAAAGTCAAACATCATGGGAAAGAATCTAATTCACAGCAATGAGTTGCATCTTATTGACAAAAAAGAAATTCACAATGCAGCTAAGAAAATGGTAGAGTCATTGAATCTGGCAGCCGGATCGACGGGAGGTTTCGATATTTATAAAGTCGTTGAAACTTATTTCACAGATTTGGATAAGAGACATGCAATCAATCAGCTTATCGGTATTGGTGAAGATTGTGCTTATTATGGTGCACAAGAACAGGCAGCTGAATGCGAAAAAGCAGAAGCTGCTAATGAGTAGGTAAACGTTTATTTAAAATAAGAAGGAGATACTTGTAATAAGCATCTCCTTTTTTATTTTGTATTTTCGAAGAAATTACCATGTCAACTGCGGTAAGAAGCTGGAGAGAACGCTTTTGAGCTCCTTGATGTTGATAGGTTTGGTTACAAACCCGTTGCTTCCGGCCTGGCGGGCAGCTTCCATGTCATTCTCAAAGGCATAAGCCGATTGCATGATGATAGGTATGTCCTGATCAAATTTCCGGATTTCCTTTAATGCATCAATCCCGTTCATTTCCGGCATTTTAATATCCAGAAGGATCAGATCTGCATGTTGCTCCTTATAGATATCCAATAACTCTACTCCCGTTTTAGCATGAAGTACGTTACAATGCTTTTTCAGAATTGTTTTTAATAATAAGAAATTACTTTCTTCATCTTCTGCGATGAGGATAGTGATGCCTTTGTTTGTTATGTTTTCGTCCATGATCATAATATTCAAGTAACTTCAACAAAGTTCTGTAATTAATTTAAAATACGCAAACTTATCAGGAGTAAAAATAGATGAAAGTCAACAAATATATAGCCTTTCATTATTGAGTGAGTGAATAGGGGAAGGAAATAAAGAAAAAGGAGTTGTTTTCGAAAAAACAACTCCTTTATATCGGTTATCAGTGATACTGATTATTTACCTGAAAGTTTTTCTTTCAAAGCAGCCAGTTCTTCAATGTCACCCAGTGTAGTCTTTTCAACCGGACCGGTTACCATTCCAGAACCTTCTTCGTTCTTGTTGTTGCGTCTTGCTGACGGTTTTTTGTCACCAGCAGGAGCATCTTTCTTAGCACCCTTCTGTTCATCTTCGAAGATGCGGCTGTGAGAAAGGATGATACGTTTTGCTTCTTTGTTGAATTCGATTACCTTAAACTGTAGTTTTTCGTCTACAGCAGCCTGAGAACCGTCTTCTTTTACCAGGTGTTTCGGAGTTGCGAAACCTTCTACACCATAAGGCAAAGATACGACAGCACCCTTGTCAAGTACTTCGATGATTGTTCCTTCGTGGATTGAACCTACTGTGAAGATAGTTTCAAATACATCCCAAGGATTTTCTTCCAGTTGTTTGTGGCCTAAGCTCAAACGACGGTTTTCTTTGTCGATTTCCAGTACCTGAACTTCGATTTCTGCACCGATTTGAGTGAATTCGCTCGGGTGTTTGATCTTTTTAGTCCAAGAAAGGTCAGAGATGTGGATTAAGCCGTCTACGCCTTCTTCGATTTCTACGAATACACCGAAGTTAGTGAAGTTACGAACTTTAGCTGTGTGGCGTGAACCAACCGGGAAGCGAGATTCGATATCTTCCCATGGGTCAGCTTTCAGCTGTTTGATACCCAGAGACATCTTACGTTCGTCACGATCCAAAGTCAGGATAACTGCTTCGATTTCGTCACCAACCTTCATGAAGTCCTGAGCACTGCGCAGGTGCTGAGTCCAGCTCATTTCTGATACGTGGATCAAACCTTCTACGCCGGCAGCGATTTCGATGAATGCGCCGTAGTCAGCCATAACAACCACTTTACCTTTCACTTTGTCACCTACTTTCAAGTCCGGATCCAAAGCATCCCAAGGATGCGGAGTCAGTTGTTTCAAGCCGAGAGCGATACGTTTCTTTTCGTCATCGAAGTCAAGGATAACAACATTGATCTTCTGATCAAGCTGAACGATTTCTTCCGGATGAGAAACACGGCCCCAGGAAAGGTCTGTGATATGGATCAAACCGTCTACGCCACCCAAGTCGATGAATACACCGTAAGAAGTGATGTTCTTAACAGTTCCTTCCAGAACCTGTCCTTTTTCCAGTTTAGAGATAATGTCTTTCTTCTGTGCTTCAAGCTCTGCTTCGATAAGAGCCTTGTGAGATACAACAACGTTCTTGAATTCCTGATTGATCTTTACGATCTTGAATTCCATTGTCTTACCTACAAATACATCGTAATCGCGGATCGGTTTAACGTCGATCTGAGAACCCGGTAAGAATGCTTCGATACCGAATACGTCAACGATCATACCGCCCTTCGTACGACATTTGATGTAACCTTTGATAATTTCGTCTTTTTCAAGAGCTTCGTTGACACGATCCCAAGAACGTGTAGCGCGAGCTTTCTTGTGAGAAAGGATCAACTGTCCTTTTTTGTCTTCCTGGTTTTCGATGTAAACTTCTACTTCGTCACCAATTTTCAGATCCGGATTGTAACGGAATTCCGCCATTGATACAACACCGTCTGATTTGAAACCGATGTTCACTACAACTTCACGTTTGTTCATTGCAGTAACGGTTCCCATAACGACTTCCTTATCCTTTACAGTGTTCAGGGTTTCGTCATACGTTTTTACAAGGTCGTCCTTGCTTACGTCACCGTAAGTTTCTCCCTTTTCATAGGAGTCCCAGTTGAAATCTTCAACCGGCTGAATGTTCTTTAAATTTTCCATTCTCTAATTGTTAATACTTAAGTTTGTTTTAATTAGTAAGTTAGACATTATGTTGTCATCTCTCAAAAATCGGGGCAAAGGTAATGTTTTTTTCTGATATACAATAGTTTTGCCTTGGAATTTATGCTTTATATCACTTGCTTTTTCTTTCACAAGATACATTGATTATTAATATGTTTTGGCAAAAAATATTATCTTTGCACCTTATTATTCTATACTATGCATAAAGCTCGTTTTCGCCAGCAACTAAAACTGGGTCCCCTCTGTCTCTTTTGTATACTTTGTATATTTATATGTATAAAGGGTGCAGCAACAAACCGCGCAACACGTCTGGATAGTCTGAAAGACATCCTGTCTCATAGTCCTTCGCCCGATGTCGCTATAAAAACATTACAAGAATTATCCGACCTTTACAGGCAGAAACCGGAGGAAGTCGGTTATTTGCATCGATTATTGGATATCGGTAACCGGGTCGATTCAGTACAGGCCGTATATGCGGCAGCGGCAAATCTTTCCCGCTATTATTATGATGATAATAAATCGGACAGTGTCGTTTATTGGGCCAAATATATAGACTCTGTCGGTAAAAGCCGGAAAGAACTTTCGGATGGCTTGTTCGAAGCCTACAGTTATGTTTGCCTGGATCATTTATGGTTGGAGAATTATGAACTGGCTATGAATGAGGCTATCCGTCTCTATAACCTAGCGTGCAGCAGGAATCATACCTACGGGTAGATTCGTTGCGGAGAGAACCTGGGGCATATTTACCAGGCTATCCGCCGAGACAGTGATGCTGTCGTTGTGTATCAGGCTGCTCTGGATAAACAGGAGGAGATAGGAGAAAACCTGACAGTCAGTATCCGCCTGGTTTCCTATCAGCTGGAATCGCTTTTACGCATTAATAAGTTGGATAGTGCCGGAGTCTTGCTGGCTACATATAAAAATCTGCTCGACAGGCAGGAGGCGGTGAATAAAAATACCGGTGCCATCTACCCGGTAGATCGTTATCGTTGGATCATGCATTCGTTTTATGCGGAATACTATCTGAAAAGGAAAGATTTTGAAAAAGCACGTAAGTCGCTGGATTGTGCCGAATCGTTTGTCGGGAAGGAAACTATCGGTAATGATTTCGCCGTATTTGCATACCTTTATATACAAGCCCGTTATAATAAGGAGGTTGGAAACTATGCCGTAGCACACAAATATATCGACCAGCTGCTGGAAAGTTGGCAAACTCCCGATTGCCTCCAATTGAAAGCTGATATCTTATCCGAATCAGGAGATGCTGCTAGTGCCATCCAGGCGTATAAAGATGTAATTTCGGAGACTTCCAAGATCAATAACGAGGCCTTTACCCGGCAGATCAACCAGCTTCGTACATTATATGATCTGAATGACAAGGAAATACAGAAGAAAGAACTGGAAATCAGCCAGATGAATGTGAATATAAAAGAACATCAGCTAATCCTTTCTATGTCGGTTTCTGTTATTTTGTTGCTGGTATTGTATATCCTTTACTTGTCATTCCGTCGTACCCGCCGTTTGAAAAATGCGTTACTGCAAGAAAAGGAAGCATTGATTGAATCGGAAAAGAACCTGCGTATTGCAAAAGATAAAGCCGAAGAGGCGAATCAGGCAAAAACTACCTTCATAGCCAATATCAGCCATGAGGTGCGTACACCGCTGAATGCTATTGTCGGTTTTGCCAGCCTGATGTCTGACCCTTCCTGCACGCAGGAAGAAAAGGAGGAGTTTTCTTCTATTATCAGTAATAACACCGAATTACTGCTGAATCTGGTAAACGACGTATTATGCCTTTCGCAGATAGAAGCCGGGAGCCTGAGTTTCTCCCTTCGCCCTGTCGAACTGGGCGATTGTTGCCGGAACGCGATGGAAACGATTCGTCACCGGGTTGCCGAAGGTGTTTCTCTGAATTTTACTCCCGAAGTTCCCTCTTTTATATTGAATACGGATCCGCTACGCTTGCAACAACTGCTGGTAAACCTGTTGGTCAATGCAGCTAAATTTACGGAAGCAGGCGAAATAAACCTTTCATTCCATATCGGGCAGGAGCAAAAGAATGTCGATTTGATCGTAACGGATACCGGTTGTGGGATACCTGCCGACAAAGTCACACAAATATTCAAACGTTTTGAGAAAGTGGATGAATACAAGCAGGGAACCGGCCTCGGACTTTCAATCAGCCAGGCTATAGCCGGGGCTTTGGGAGGTACGATCCGTGTGGATGCCGGCTATACGCAAGGGGCCAGGTTTATTTTCACGCATCCTTGCTGAAACGGAAACGATAAGATAGTCATGGGTGATGGGCATAAAGATTGAAATTCAAAAGAACTTACAGAAAAATATCTTTGATTATTCCGTCCGTTATAAATATTTATTTGTAAGTTTGCCAATCGCCGTAAGTAAAATATACATGAAGACGAAAAGTCTGTTTAAAAGGGGTATAAAATTCGCATGTGTTGTAGTTCTTTTACTTTACGCTGCTTCCGCATTTTCCCAGAACGAGCGGGGAAGAGTCCGGACAGATAGTCTGCGTAATGTTCTGCAAGAAGCAAAGACACCTGAAGAGAAACTAGCTGTTTTGAAGGAATTGGTAACAATCAACCGGCAGGCACTGTCGGCGATTGATAAAGCATTGGAGTTGGAAGATGATCTGGATCTGATGCTCCAGAAAATACAGGTACTGCGTAACTCCGGACAATTGCAGGAAGCCATTTGGGTTTATAAAAAGTTGTTGGCGTTAAACGCAGCAATTAATAATAAAGCATTCAACTGTCAGATGGCTCAACTTCGCCTACTGAATGATTTGAACGATAGTGAAAATCAAGAGCGTGAACTGGAATATCAGAATGCACAGATCGCATCCAAACAGCGTCAGCTCTATCATGTTTTGGTTACGGTCGGTATACTCTTGATCCTTGTTTTCCTCCTATATCGTTTGTATCGCCGTACCCGCCGGTTGAAAAATGAATTATTATGCGAAAAAGATTCACTGGTCGAATCAGAGAAACAATTGCGCGCAGTCAAAGAGGAAGCCGTTGAGGCTAACCGGTTGAAAACGGTTTTTATCTCCAATATCAGCCACGAAGTACGCACACCGCTCAATGCGATTGTCGGCTTTTCCGAGTTGCTGGTTGATGATTCTTTTCCGGAGGACGAGAAGATTGCCTTTGCTTCTACTATCAACCATAGTTCGGAGTTGCTGATGAACCTGATAAATGATGTGCTCGACCTGTCACGTCTTGAATCCGGTAATTTCAGTTTTACGATAAGGGAATGGGATGCCGTGCAGATTTGTCATGAGATACTGAATTCTTTTGAAGAGAAAGTTTTGCCCGGAGTAAAACTGACCTGCTCTTCTTCTTTAGAGTCGTATCTACTGAATACCGACCGTTTCCGTATGCACCAGCTCTTGGGGCATTTGCTTTCGAATGCCGTTAAATTTACCCGCGAAGGCGAAGTGGACCTCTCTTTTGAAACCGACCCGGAAAACGGAGTTGTCCGTTTTATTGTAACCGATACCGGTTGCGGTATCCCTGTTGAAATGCATCGGAAAATATTCGAACGTTTTGAGAAACTGGATGAATTTAAACAAGGTACGGGGCTGGGATTGGCTATTTGTCAGATTGTTGCTGCCCAGTTGGGCGGTTCGCTATACATAGATTCTTCTTATACGAAGGGAGCGCGTTTTGTATTCGTCCATCCCTGTAATTTAGAACTTACCGAAGAGGTTTCATCCCAATCGAACAAAAAATGAAAGAGAAGACTACATATCAAAGGAGAAGTTTGTTTGTAATACTGATTTTATGCTGTGGCATTTCATCTTTCTCTCTTTGGGCGGGATCGGACAATGACCGGGTAGCACATGAAACAGATAGTCTGAAATCATTATTGTCACAAACCTCCTGTCCCCATGTGGTTATACCGGCCCTGCTTCGTCTTTCTACTTTAAATGAGCAACATGCGGAAGAAGTTTCCTGGCTTGAACGTAGTTATCGGGAAGCGGCACGAATCGATTCGGTTCCAGCCATGTATATGGCATTAAGGCGTTTGTCCCGCTATTATTATAATGACGGAAACCGCGATAGCTTGTTATTCTGGAGCAGGAAGGTCGATTCGATCGATAAAAGCCGGAACGAATATTCGAATGTTTTGTTTGATGTCAAAAGTTATTCCTGTCAGGATCTGTTGTGGTCGCATGATTATGAACTGGCATTGAACGAAGCCTTGAATGAATATCGTCTGGCAAGCGAGCTTAAACATTCGTACGGCTTGCTTCGCTGCTCTGAAAGTCTGGGATTGATTTATCAGGCGATACGGCGTGACAGTGATGCGGTGGTCGCTTTTCAGGAAGGACTCGAAATGCTGAAGAAAGCCGATTGCCGGGATGAGACAAGGGCTGATACGAAGATGCGCATAACCTCCTATCAGGCAGAATGTGCAATCCGTGTCTGTCCTCCCGAACAAACAGAAGAGATACTGGCCCGTTATAAAAAAGCGATCGACGAAGTGGAAGAGATGAATCATCGGGACGGGGTGATGGTTAAGACCGGTAGAGATTATTGGTTGCTTTATTGCTTCTATTCAGACTTTTATGTAAGAGAACACAGGCCGGATAAAGCGAAATGGGCTTTGGGGGAAGCCGCAAAATATGTCGGTAATATCATAACGGAAGATGATTATGTACAGAATACTTATCTGGCAGCGTTGGCGCACTATTACAGGGAAATCGGCAATATCCCGCTTGCCATTAAATATATAGATGAAGTCTTTAAGACAGAATGTATCCAGGCTGACTTGCAGTTTAAAGCGGATATATTGCAGGAACAAGGCCGTCCGGAAGAGGCTCTGACACTGTATGATAAATTATATGAACTGAACTCACAGCGAAATAAGGAGACTTTCTTCCGGCAGATCAACCAACTTCGCACTTTGCACGAACTGAACGAGCGGCAGGAGCAGGAACACGAAATGCAACTGAACAGCGAACGTATGGAACAAAAACAGCAATTGCTCCTTTTCTTTACTGTCGTGGCCCTTATCCTGTTGTATCTTTCTTATGTTCTCTTCTGGTATTACCAGCGGGCGCGTCGGCTGAAGAACGAACTGTTGAAGGAGAAACAATCCCTGCTGGAATCCAGGAATAATCTGAAACAGGAAAGAGTAAAGGCCGAAGAAGCCAGCCGGATGAAGAGTGCTTTCATTGCCAATATGAGTCATGAGATACGTACGCCTTTGAATGCGATTGTCGGTTTTTCAGGCCTGTTGGTTGATGACTCGACTGAACCCGAAGAACGGGAGGAATATGCTTCCGTTATCCATAATAACACGGAGCAGTTGCTGAACCTGGTGAACAATGTACTCGACCTGTCACGTATGGAAACCGGCGATCTGAACTTCAAATTTGATGATTACCCGTTAATTGAATGTTGTCAAAGTGCCCTGGACAGTATTTGCCACCGGATACCGGACGGAGTGGAGTTGACTTTTACCCCGGATACCATTCCCGTAATACTTCATACCGATACGTTGCGCTTACAACAAATCCTGACCAATCTGCTGACAAACTCCGCCAAGTTTACGCAGGAAGGAGAAATCAACCTGGCTTATAAAGTCGAAGAAGGAGGTAAACAAGTGCGTATCTCTGTGACCGATACCGGTTGTGGCATACCGAAAGAGAAACAGTCCGCCGTTTTCCTGCGTTTTGAAAAACTGGACGACTATAAATCCGGTGCCGGTCTGGGGTTATCTATTTGTACACTGATCGCAGACCATCTGGGCGGAACTCTTTCCATTGATCCCACCTACGAGAACGGGGCCCGTTTCGTCTTTACTCATCCTTGCGAAATACCTTCCTCAGCTTATAGTCAAGGAACAACAAGAACAACGTTAGTATTCCGATATAAAAATAAAAACTAAAGATGGGGAGGTCGATTTTCGGCCATGTTATTTTCGGCACGGTTATTTGTGGAAAATCCATGTAGAAGAGGAAAGCGGCAGCCATCCCCAGCATCCCCAGCGAAGCCACAATGACAGCAGCCAACCCGAACCATTCGTTCCGTTTCTTAACCTTGACGGTTTCTTTGGCAATCTGCTGCATCACATTCAGACGGAATGATGCGGGCAACTCTTCTTCCGGCATTTGCCTGAACAGGCTTTCCAGTATATCAGGATTCTTTTTGTTGCTGTCCATATTTAATTTTCCTCCATTCCTTTAATTAATACAAATAACTTTTTCCGTATGCGGTGTAACTTCACTTTGATATTGGATGCTCCAAGACCGGTTATCACGGTCAGTTCGTCCACCGTTTTCTCTTTCATATAAAAGAGCAGTATCAGTGCCCTTTCGTCTGGGGGGAGTTGTCCGAGGGCTGCCTCCAGCTTATCGAGTTGTTCGGTTGTCGAAGTACGTCCCAACATCTCGCTGACCTCTTCTTCCGATACATTGCTGATCTGCGATTCTTCAATGGCGACAAATTCCTGTCTCTTCCTGCGCAATTCCGAAATAGCCGTGTTATAGGCAATCCGGTAAATCCAGGTGGAGAAACTACAATCGCCCTTGAAAGACGACAAATTACGAAAGACCTTCATAAATACATCTTGCGCCAGTTCTTCCGCGTCTTCCTTACTATGTACCATTTTAAGGATTAACGAATGAACCGGACGACTGTATCTATCGAGCAGACAGGCAAAGCATCCTGTATCTCCCGCTTGTACTCTTTCTATGTAATATGCGTCGCTATACAACTCCATCCTACCTTATGGACGCAAGTTCGGCAATTTGGTTACAACTTACAACTGAAAAATGTGAAACATTTTTCTACGCCTGAATTAAATAATCCCTTTCTCTGTTTGGATTAAATAAAATATTGGCTACATTTGTCCCGTTACCTGCTATCGGGTAATAAAACAACTAAAACTATTGACTTATGGAAAAGTATGTGAACATCATGCTCGACAAGGCTTTTAAAACCGTATTCGGTGAAAAGCAAGTAGCAATCGACTTTATCAACGCCACGCTCGAGGGCGAACGCCAGGTGAAAGACCTGATCTATCTCGATAAAGAAATCCAACCGGAAGTAATAGAACAGCGCACGGTGATCTTCGATCTCCTTTGTGAAGATGCGGACGGGAGTAAATTTATACTCGAAATGCAGAATTGTCCCCAACATTATTTCTTTAACCGCGGATTTTATTACATTTGTCGAATGATCTCCCGTCAGGGAGAGAGCGGAGCAGACTGGATGTATAGCTTGCTTCCGGTATATGGCATCTACCTGTTGAACTTTAGTCTGCCTGAATTTCAGAGTTGGCGCACCGATGTGGTGCTGGCCAATGAGGCGACAGGTAAAACTTTTGGCGAGGTCAAACTGAAACAGATTTATCTGTCGTTCGATCTGTTCAATCTAAGAGAAGAGGAATGCAAAACGCCTCTTGAAAATATGGTTTATATATTGAAGAATATGAATTTATTTGATATGTCTCCGTTTAAGGAGAAAAACGATGCTTTCAAACGCCTGCTCGACGTAGCAAACCTGAATGCAATGACTCCTCACGAACGGGCAGTTTACGATGAGAACCTGAAGATTTACCGTGACTGGCGCAATACGCTGGAATATGCGGTAGAGGAAGCAGAGGTGAAAGGCATGAAAAAAGGCAAGCTTGAAGGGATAGCCGAAGGACAACGTCAAATTGCTGCCAATTTTAAAAATCAGGGAGTTAATATTGAGACAATTGCCCAGTGCACCGGCCTGTCTGTTGAAGAGATAAACGGATTGTAATCTATTCACACGATATTGAATCAGCAAAGTCCCGAATCATCGGAGTGCTTTGCTGATTTGTTGTATCAGGGTTCTGTCTGGTTTGAATGTTTCAGCTATTATCAAAAATGAACTATCTAAATTATAAACTGGTTGTACCTGGTTCCCCTCTTGAGAGGGGGAAGGGGGGGTGTTATAGTTTCACCCTATAACTAGCTTTAACACACCCCTTATCCCCTCTCAAGAGGGGAATTAGTTACTCCCGTCACTATAAACAGATAGTTCAATTATTTCTATAATTGGGAAACAGCTATTCCCGGAATCAAATACAAGAGCGTAAATATAAGCCTGTTTGTTATCTGATTCGCTCTCCTTATGAATTGCATGTTATTGCTTTCAGCTTTCAGATGCCCTGGATAGAGTATTTTTCAATGCATCCGGCTGAAGGGATGAAACTGCAAAAAATGTATACGAGAATTCAATGTTAAATAGCCGCCGGCAAATAGATAACTAGGGGTTGACGAACGGATAACTATTGGTTGGCAAACGGATGCCTACTTATCGGAATCTACTTCTTGTATAAGGCACCCTTCAGGCTGATCCGTTATTTTTCAAGTAATTATGTGCAATGAAATCTGAAAGGTGAAGTTTGAAAACTTTATTGGAGGGCGATTTATACAGCGCAGGCTTCGCTCGACGGAGGTTAAAAATGAATCTCATTTCGTTCCGGCAATGCCGGCATCAGTTATCATTGCCTTTCATCCGGCAATGTGACTTTTTAAATTAGTTCTTTCATTTCTTATAAATAGATAAAGGAGGAACTATTACATACCCCCTTACCTATTGTCTATTAAGTCCTTACCTGGTAAAGCTACCCTGTACACCCTAGTCGGTTAGGGTGTACACCTTATCCGGTTACCCTGTACACCGTAGTTGGTTTCCCTGTACAGACTAGTAATGTCAACTAATTACTAATGAGTTAGTTAGTGGCTGATTTTGAGATAATCGCCAGTAACCTACTAAATAACACTCGATGACAAGTTCACCACGCTGATACAATTATTGTGCACAACATTTTGCAAGGAACACCTGCCATCTTGTATATAACATATTCCCAGCATATCAACTCCTGTTTGGTGCAAATAGCAGATAGAAGACTTATTTACCTGTTCGTGGAATTCATTTAGTTCAGAATTTATCAGGTTTGAATGTAGCGTCGTTGGTAGGGGCGATTCGCGAACCGCCCTTACGGTGTCAATATAAGCCTGTAAGGCTTTAACAAACCAGCCCAGGGTTGGAACCCTGGGATTATAAAACCCGCTCCTGTCTTTCCGCCCTGTAGGGGCGGTACAAGATAAATATCAACCCTTTCTACCTTGTCACACCCCTACAGGGTGCCTCAAAGAGAAAAGGATTCAAGGGAACCCAGGGTTAGAACCCTGGGCTAATTTGTTACAGGCCTACAGCCTGAAGACACCGTCAATAACTGGCTCATACTATAATTAGCAGATAGCTCATTTATTTCTATATTGGAGTTTCATAATAATATTTCAACCTATGATAATTCATCTCTTATTTTATTTATCATTACTCAAATATACTGTCGTAACCTGCCTTGATCATTATATATGTACATAAAAATGCGATTTCTCCATTTTCAAGCGATTTTTTTATGGAAGATATAATGAAACCTGTAACCTTTTCTAAGAAGCTGCGTCAAACTTATAAACGAATTAGTAAAAACATTTAATACTTACTGCTATGATGGATTTTATAATGGTTCCGCTGATCGTCGGAATAGTTTGTGCCGGTATTTACGGCTTGTTTGAATTGTTTGTACGTAAAAAAGAACGTTTGGCTATTATTGAGAAGATCGGGGATAAACTGGAGCCTTCCGCTTTCGATGTGAAGATCGGTTTACCTCGTCTGGCTACTAATTTCTCTTTTAGTTCTTTGAAAACCGGATGTTTGCTGGCAGGAATCGGATTGGGGTTGCTGGTCGGATTTATTATCTCTGTGTTTCTTGCAGACTCTAGTCTTGATAATTGGTGGCGGCGTGAATTGATCAGTACGGTATATGGTGCATCAGTATTGTTGTTTGGAGGAATCGGGCTGATTCTAGCTTTTATTATTGAATTGAAGTTGTCGAAAGATAAGAATAAATAATTCGGGGAGTTGTGTGTTAGATAAGGGTGGGGGTATACTTCCATCCTTATTTTTTTGTTTATTGTGGCATATTACTTACTTTTGATAAATTATTAATCCTTTGATTTGACTGATTATGAAAACAAGACTCTTACTTTTTCTGATGATTTGCCTCAGTGTCGCTTGTACAAAGCAAAGCCGCGTTATTGATTATCCGGTTATTGATAATAAAAATACAACAACCATGGAAGTCTACCGGGTGGAGCTGACAGATACGGCAACGATTCTCTATGCAGAAATGTACAACCGTCCGAATTATTGGGTTCGCCTCTCTTCGGGTGCCTATCTGGAAGGTGTTACTTCGGGAAAGAAATACAAATTACTGAAATCGTCCGATTTTGAACTGGATAAGGAGGTTTATATGCCCGAATCCGGCAATTCTCCGGCTACGTTATTCTTTGAGCCGGTAGATGAGAATGAAGAAGCCATCAGTTTCATCGAAGGATCGGAAAAAGGTGATTTCCATATCGAAGGCATACATTTGAAAAAGCAGCCTGCTCAACCCGGTACTTTTGAATGTGTACTGGAAGGAGAAGTAATAGACCGCCCTGAAAGTTCCCGCCTGACATTGATACGTGCCGGGAAAGATATGCGTACTACCCCGTTTATTTCTATCCCTGTCAGGGATGGTAAATTCAGTTATACACTGACTGCGGATGAAAACGAAACCTACGAACTGGTTTTCTGGGAAGAGCACTTGAACGGTTCCTGGCGTCCGACCTATTTTATCTCCGAGAAAGGGACTTTACATTTCACTCTTTACCCGATGGAACATCGTCCGCATAGTGTCTTACAAACGGAATCCGCTTTGAATAAAGAAGAAATCCGTATGCAGGAGGAAATGGAGAAATTGTATCCTGTGAACCAATTGGAAAAGGACCGGGATGCCCTGGATCAGGAGGAACGCTATTATTCAAAAGAAATGTATGATTTAAAGAAACGTATATCTGCTGCGAAAACGGACGAAGAACGGAGAACGCTTTATCCGGAATATGACCGTTTGAACAAAGCCGGAAAAGAATTCTCAGAAGAAGGCATTGCGCTGAATAAGAAATATAAAGAATATTTTGAGGGCATTCGGCAATGGAAACTCGATTATATGCAAAAAGAACCGACATTGAACGGCTTATGTATTTTGAAACAGATGCTTGACCGCGCTATTATGATGGCCCGCTATAGTCCGGGTGAGGAAGATGTTTCCGTCTATCAGGATATATTTGAAAACAAGTATAAAGAAAAATTCTCCTCCCATCCTTATATCACGGATATGGAGCGTATCATTGCGAGTTTGAATGTAAAGGTCGGAGGTTCTTACATTGACTTTTCCGCCCCGGACCTTGAAGGAAATATGGTAAAACTTTCGGATCAGATAAAAGGAAAAGTAGCTTTAATCGACTTATGGGCTTCCTGGTGCGGACCGTGCCGCCGTTTGTCATCCAGCATGATCCCTATTTATGAAGCATTTAAAGACAAAGGATTCACCGTAGTCGGCATTGCCCGTGAAAATAATAACACGGATGCCATGAAAAAGGCAATCGAACAGGACAAATACCCCTGGTTGAACTTAGTCGAACTGAACGATAAAGGAAATATCTGGGAAATGTACGGTGCCGGCAACAGTGGCGGCTGCACCTATCTGGTAGATAAGGATGGAAAGATCCTCGCAATCCATCCTTCGGCAGAAGAGGTGACTAAGATTTTGACGGAGATGTTACCTTGATCATAATGCGGACTTCTTTTTCCGGATGGGAAATGATTGACAGATCATGCTTGTTCGGGAAAAGAAGTTCTAATTTATCATAGATGCTTTGTAATCCATATCCGGGAATGAAGCCTGGCTTGAAAGGGGCTCCGGAATCTTTTACTGAGATAATGAGCCGGTTGTTGTCTTTTCTAATGACAATCCGTATAAGAATAGAATTCAAATCTACATTCCAACCATGCTTGATGCTGTTTTCTACAAGTGGCTGAAGTAACATTCTGGGAATAAGTTCTTTTTCACATTCTGTATCGCATTCTATTTTATAATCTAATTGGTTCCTGAAACGTATTTTCTCTATATCCAGATACGTGTTTATCATTTCGATCTCTTCTGAAACACAGATTAAATTTGTCTGCTCCTTATTGATGCTGTATCTGAAAAAACGAGAGAGGGCCAAAGCCATTTGTCTGGTTTTTTCTCCATCGACGAGGGCGAGTCCGGCAATCGTATTGAGAGAATTGTATAAGAAATGAGGATTTATTTTAGCATGAAGAGCTTCCAGTTGAGCATGGATCAGCTCTTTCTCTAGGATAGTTTCTTTTATCTTACGTTGTTTCTTTTCTTCCGCTTTTTCCAGTAGGTAAGTATAGAAGTACCAGGAAGCAATTAATATAATGGAAAAGATCACAGTTGTTTCCAGCATCTCATCAAAATGACCGGGAATAAAGCTATAACTTCCGTCAGGAAATCTTTCTGTAATGATTTTAGTGATTTGATAATTTCCGGCTAAGGCAACAATGGTTAATGTCCCCATGAGTAAACCTCCGGTAAGTAAAGTTTCAAGAATTATCCTCCATTCTTTATTGAGCCGGTATAATTGGTCTGCAATAAGATGAAAAAGAATGTAAGAGAAAAAGAGTGAAATGACTAGTTTTATGCTAATAGGGTCATTGTATTTTTCCAGGCATATCACCTGGCCTCCTAATAAAATCAGTATAAAACTGAGTCTGTTAAGCCATTTGTTGGAGATGACTTTTTTGAGAATGAAAGATAGAAAGGGATAAATGATAATAGCAGTTGTTATTATAAATATCATTCCTTCTACATAGTAACTCATTGTATGTCCGTTATTCATTGCTTACTTGTTTTAATTGTTCAACGACTTTTTCCAGATTATCGGGGGCGGCAGCTTTTTCTATCGCTATTTTTCCATCTTTTCCGATGATTATAAATTGTGGAATGGCTAACATCCCTTTATTTCCCAGTGATGCATAGAGAGACTTGGCCAATGTGATTCCTGCCTGTAGGTGGTATCCCTCCAGTTTATAATAATGAACCATCTTCTCCCATTTTCCCCGGTTTTCCGGACGGTCCAGTGAAATATATAAATAGATAATGTCCATATCTTTAGTCGCATTTTTTAATGCCTCACTATATGCAAACATTTTCTGGCAAGGACCGCACCAAGTTCCCCATAAATCGATATAGACGATTTTCCCTATGAAAGGATGTACGGCTTCTTCCAGGTTTTTTAGTATGGTATCTGTGGGAAGAATGGTTATATTGTTGGAAGTTTCCGGTATATGATGAAATTGTCTGATTTTCTCTATTTCAGGAGATAATATGCCGATGAATTTGCTTTGTGGAAACTCGGAACAGAACTGATCGTAAAGGGAAGGTGTGTCTTCACTGAAATCACGTTGAAAAAGATCGTTATATATCAAACTGGCCCAGGCATATTCCAGGTATTTCCCTGTTCTCTTCTTTTTATATTCATTCAAAAGAAATGTATTGATCTTGTCCCTGTCTATATCCTGTGGGGAATGTTTTTCAATAATGAAGTAATTAATGGTTGCGTTCATATATAGCATTCGTTCATATTCCGAATAGTAAAGGTTTGCTTCTTCTTGGAAGTCAAACGAAAGTTGTTTTTTTATCTCTTTAAGCCATTCGTCGGTTATTTTTCGATTGTTGTAGAGGTTCAATATCTTTTTATAAAACAAATGTGTGAACATGCAATTTATAATATGACTCTGATTATGAATAAAATCGGAAGATACGTTTTGACCTTTAAGGAAAGTTATTAATTCGGCCTGTTTGTTATTGACAATCTGTGTAAATTCTTTCAGTGAATCGACCGCATGAAGTTCATGATGCTTGGAATAGGAAATGCTGTGGCAATACTCTTCTGCTTTTTGTATTTCTTGTAAGCATTGATTATAAATGGTATTGGTCCCGGAAAAGAAGGGTTGGTTATTTCGGATCCGGATTGTATCGTGGCTGTCTTTTGTCAGATAGACACGAAAAGATAAACGATCTTCTGTCAGAAGATTGAGGACTACTGGTTGTTGTACGGGTAAACTGACATGGAAGATTCCATCAGGTTCTGCCTGTTTCGTTTGAAATAATGTATAAAAAGGAAGATGTTCGCTATCTGAAAATTGATAGCTGATTTCTTTGTTTTCCTTTTCCGGAATGATGATGAGAGTTGCCTGTTGTCCTCTTAGTTGGCAGAAAAACAGAAGACAGAATAAAATGTAATAAAGTCTTTTCATTGTTTCATTCATTTAATTAATAGTAAGGCAAATCTAGCAGGTTAGAAGATGTTCTGAAAGTGAAATTCTTTGAACCTGAAAAAATGAAAGGCAAACCTGTATTATCGGACTGTAACTATAAATCGAGCTCTTCCCGGATCACTGTTATATAGCTGGTTCCGGTGGTTATATGGGTGTGAGGTTTATCACTCATAACCAGAATGAGCCGATTATTGAAATATTTATGTATCTCTTCTATCTTCTCTTTATTAACGATATATGACTTTTGGACACGTAGGAACGAGCTCGGAAGACGTTCTTCCAATTGACTCAGGTTGAGGTCGGATAAATACTCTTTACCTTCGTCTGTAAACAAAGAAACGTAACCGTCTGCCGATTTACAAAATGTAATATCGGAACAGCGGACCAATATGATTTTAGATTGAACATGGATAGGAATGGCGCTTGCTTTCTTTTGGTTTTTTTGAAATTGGGCGAACAGCTGATTTAATTCTGTATAATTGATAGCTGGCGATTTCAGGTTTAATCGCTTTAGTTTATGGATACATTGTTCGAAACGTTTTTCTTCTATAGGCTTTAACAGATAGTCGATCGAATTTTCATTAAAAGCCTGAATAGCATATTGATCATAAGCGGTGGAAAAGATAACGTAGGGTTGAGAAGAAAGTTGTTCCAGCACCTCGAAGCCATTCATATCCGGCATTCTGATATCCAGAAAGAGAAGTTCCGGTTTTAGTTTCTCACATAACGAAATAGCTTCTTTGCCGGAAAAGGCTTCTCCTGCAATTTGAATTGTATCTGCATGATTTTTGAGTAACTCTTTCAATGCGTAATGTGCGGCCGGTTCATCGTCAATCAATAGAGTGGTAAAAGGCATATCAGGAGGATTAGGTAATTGAACTATTCCCGGGATATACTCACCGGGAATAGTTGATATTTTATAAATAAATCTCTCCGAAAAACTCCGGACGGTGGAAGTCGGGGCTTGGGAGGTCTATCGGGTTCCAGCTGACAAAGTGGGGATATTCTGTATCGTCCGCACATTTGTAGAAATTGCCCAGGATTTTTTCCGGCAGGTTTTCCGGATCGAGTCCCATGAGCCTGAAGGGGATAGATACGACCAACTCCCAGGAGAATACACCTGTCTTTTCTGAAAAAGGTTTGTTCTCTATGGATGAATACCGACGGATAGAAGTGTATTCATCGGTGTTTAGTGATCTTTTGATATCACGCGACTGGCGGCGGGCAGCATCACAAGTCCCGATACAATTGAACTCGAAATTCATGTAGTTGTGATCATCGACCGTTTTCATGAAAAACTCGACACAACTATCTGTATAAACCGGGGAACCGTCTGAGCTGTGAACAGCCTTTAAAGAATTCCCTTTTACGAAATAACGGATATAAAGATTTTCATCCGTTCGCGCAATATCGAAAGCGACAATTGGTTTATAAGGGTATTCTTCCCAATTGATGACATCGATATACTCTCGCTGGGCTTTGTTTTCCAAGAGAAAACCGACTGATGATAAATCCAGCACATCCAGCGTTACTAAATAAGGTACTTTAAGCTTCTTCATGTTAATTATAGATTTGGAGCAACGGCAAATGGAAATATGAGGTGAGGAGCACCGATAATACTCCTACAATAGCCAATACAATGATGACTGTCCCTACAATCCGATTCAACAACCATATTCCCCGTACATTAAACCACTTTTTTAATTTCGCAACTATATATGTGATGCCGAACCACCAAAGGACGGCACCGATTCCTATGCAAACTATTCCTCCCACCAACATCCAGACAGAATGATCCGGCAACACAAATCCAAAACGCGCAAACAATCCTATATATAGCAGCACGATTAATACGTTGCTAAAGGTAAGAAGAAAAGCTGTAATAAAGTCCTGTGTGAATGATAACTTTTTTTCACGTTGCTTTTTTAAGTTTTTTACAGGATTGGATTGGTATATGTAGTAACCGAAAAGACCGAGAACGATACTGCCCATCAGTTGGAGCGGCGCCTGGTTGGCTTCCACGAAGTTGACGACTACCCCCATTCCCAGGCAGGTCAGTGCCGCATAGATGACATCCGATAAGGCTGCTCCCAAGCCGGTAACGAAACCGTGCCAACGTCCTTTGTTCAATGTTCTTTGTATACACAGCATACCGATCGGACCCATAGGGGCTGATACAAGTACGCCTATCACAATTCCTTTACTAATAAGTCCCAGCATTATCCTTTTATTTTCTGCCAAATTGCCACAAAGATAATGCCTATTCCCTGATAAAAAAAGGTAAAAACATAAAAATGGCCCGGAACTTTCGCTTCGGACCATTGATTTATAGTCTAAATAGATAAAATCAGATTATTTCGGTTTGACAGTGTTGTTGCGCACGCCTTTCAGAATTTCCTGTAACTGATAAACGACTTCCGGACGTTTTTCGGCGAGGTTTTCCTGTTCGCCTACCTGTGTCATATCGTACAGTTGAGGAGTTTTGGAATAACCGGTCTCGATCTTCGGTCCCCAGGGTACCATTTTCGGTCCGTTACTGGTTTCAATGTATTTCCAGTCTTTTGTGCGGACAGACAACGTATGGTCGGATGCCTGTTCGATCACCCAGGGACGGTCGGCATTGTCTGTTCCCAGCAAGGTCCCCAGATAATTGTAACTGTCGGGGGCTGCTCCTTTGGGAAGGACGGAGCCGGTCAATGCTGCCAGTGAAGCGAACCAGTCAACCTGTGACATTAATGCGTCCGATACTTGGCCTTTTTTTATTTCTTTCGGCCAGCTTGCAATAGCAGGAATACGGGTTCCGGCCTCAAATGCACTGTATTTACCGCCGCGTAACGGACCGCCCGGCTTATGATCGCCCAGCAGTTCTTCTGCCTGATCTGCATAACCGTCATCCACAACAGGACCGTTATCGCTGGAAAGGATGATCAAGGTGTTTTCTCTCAGTCCCAGCCTGTCGAGTTCGTCGAGGATTTGTCCGACACTCCAGTCAAACTGCACGATAGCGTCGCCTCTCAGTCCCATCGGGTTTTTGCCTCTGAAACGGTCGTGCGGGAAGCGGGGAACATGTACGTCGTTTGTTGCGAAATACATGAAGAAGGGTTTATCCTTGTTTGCTTTGATGAAATCGAGGGCATGTGTCGTGATGGAATCTGCCAGGTTTTCATCTTTCCATAAAGCCTTGCCGCCGCCTTTCATATAGCCGATACGTCCGATACCGTTTACGATAGCCATATCGTGACCGTGGCTGTGCTTCAGGTTATACAGAAGTTCCGGGTGATCTTTTCCTAAAGGTTCGCCTTCGAAAGGTTTCTGATAACTTACTTCGATAGGAGCGGACGGGTCGTAGTTGGCTACTTTACCGTTTTCGATGAATACACAGGGAACGCGGTCGGCCGTAGCTGCCATGATATAGGAATAGTCGAATCCCAGATCGCCTAAAGCGGTAGGCAGCGGAGCGTTCCAGTCTTGTTCTCCTCCTTTGTCTCCCAGGCCCAGATGCCATTTACCCAAGGCAGCTGTTGTATAGCCTGCATTTTTGAACATATCGGCAATGGTATAGCGTTCCGGGCGGATAATCATTCCGGCATTACCGGCAGCTATGTCCGTACCGGGTCTGCGCCAGGCATATTCTCCGGTAAGCAGGGAATAACGGGATGGGGTACTGGTGGCTGCTGTTGCATGTGTGTTGGTAAAACGGATACCGCTGTTTGCCAGTTTGTTTACATTTGGCGTTTGTACGCGTGTTGCACCGTAGCATTCCAGGTCACCATAACCGAGGTCGTCGGCGTAGATAAAAATGACATTCGGGGTCTTTGCCTCTTTCGCCTTTTGGGCATGAGAGGTGGAAGGGGAGAATAAGAAAGCTCCCAGTCCGAGACCGATCAATACGTTTGATTTCATAATATTTAAAGTATATATAAGTTTATGATATTTTTGTTTAGGAACTAAAGGTCTGCATTTTTTCTATATCCGCCTTGCTGAACGCTGTATTTTTAACGGATATTGTCTACTTTTTCAAGATTGCAGATAGAATTTCCTGTTGTATCTTAGGATGCTTAATCCTTGGGTCGTTGTATTGTTCCCCATATTCTTTCAAGTCAGCAGCTAACCGGGAAACGATTTCCTTGTAGGCCGGGTCCTGATAGCAGTTGATTAGTTCATCCGGATCTTTTTTCAGGTCGGTGAGCCAGGGAACATCAGATACATATTCGGAATAGGTCAGTTTGTATTCCGGAGTTACTGCTGATATCCACTTCGTTCGCATCGCTGTAGCCGATTCATCCCAATCGCTTTTTATTTTAGGAGTAACTGCTCGCATAAAGACAATGTCTTTGTATTTTTCCGGTAGTTTCTCTCCTTTCCATAGAAGCGATAAATCACGGCCATCATACTGTGCAGTAGGTTGTATATTGCAGAAGCTCAGCAAAGAAGGAGTGAAATCGGTTACAGACATGACATTCTCTACCCTGATCCCCTGACGCATACCGGCCGGGTAGCTGATGATAAACGGCACCCGCGCGGAATCGTCAAGCGGAACGCCTTTATTGATCAGTCCGTGCTGGCGGCACATGTCTCCGTGATCGGAGGTGAAGATAATGATTGTATTGTCCAGAATACCGGCACCTTTCAATGCATCCAGGATGCGCCCTACATTATCGTCGATACATTTAATCATTCCGAAATATTGAGCCATATCCTCGGGTTGGTCTGCTTTCAGGTTATTTCCGTGTGACCAGGCGGGGCGTCCTGTCGTATCCGCCAGCGCTGTTACCGGTTCTTTAAATCTGATCCGGCTATACATGGTGTCATATGGTGGCCTAACCAGATTGGCACTATGCGGGTCCGGGAAGCAGAGCATGCAGCAGAACGGTCCTTCCTTATGCCGGTTGATGAACTCAATAGCCTGTGTGGTGAAATAGTCGGTAGGGAATGTCTGTTCGTCCGTGCTTTTCACATCTGCATCCGTTCTGAATGTCGGTCCTTCGGCTGTTTCTTCTATTTTTTTCCAGTGACCGCGGTTATACATATAACGGTTGTCTGAAAAACCGAAGTCACGCCCGGGATGCCATTCGGGGCGTCCTTTGCCATTGATATGTAATTTACCGATATATCCGGTAGCATAACCGTTCTGACGCAGTGATTCTCCGAATGTTACAGCTGCATCAGACAGTACCATGTCGTTTGTCCATACCCCGTTATTCTGCGGATAAAGTCCGCTCATGAAAGAGGCCCGGCTGGGAGAACTGACCGGAGACGTTGCATAACATCGCGTAAATAATACCCCCTGATGTGCCAGACGATCGATATGGGGTGTTTCAACGACAGCTTCTTTTCCCCAGGGGAAAGCTTGCTCATTTTGCAGGCATTCCCGGTAACATCCCAGCGTACGGAAATTGTGTTCGTCGGTATGGATGATAACAATATTGGGTTGTTGTGTTTGGGAGAAACTTCCGGAAACGATAGCAGATAATAAGGATGCAGGTAAGATTACTTTATTTATTTTATGTTTCATGATATCGTTGTTCAGGTAATGTTTAATCAAAAGCAGAAATAAAAACAGAGATACCGAAAGTATTATAAGCAACCGATATCTCTGTTGTGTTATTAAACCGACTATCTTAAATTGGGATTGATATTCTTTTCAGATAGTGGAATAGGCCAACGTTCTTGTCCGGTTTTGAAATTACGTTTGTCTACATACCAACGATTAAACGGATCAGGTTGTCCATCTTTCTTTTTCATTAGTTCCTGATTCGAAATATAGAATGGCGATCCGTAAATATCCAGATTCAGACGTTCTTCGGCAATTCCCCAGCGGTATAAATCCCAGAGGCGAAGTCCTTCAAAAGCAAATTCGATCATACGTTCTTTTTGTATGATTTTACGTAATTTATCCGGATTGGTTTCTGTTATGCCAGGCATGCCCACTCGTCCTCGTACTGCATTTATCGTCTGATCCAAAAGAGTTTGTGTGATCGGTGTGCCAGCTTCCATCTCTGCTTCCAGATACATCATCAGTACATCTGCATAGCGTGCAAGAGGAACATTGTTACCATATTGGGTTACATCGCCATTCCAGCTTTCATCAAAATATTTGCGCATAAGAAAACCTGTCTGGGTTGTCTGTCCCGGACCGATTTTATCAGCGGCGGTTGTTTCCGGGTTACAGTTGTAGACGGTTCCCCTGAAGGTTGCTCCGTCATAATAGATTGTATAGTCCAGACGTGGATCCCTGTTTTCTCCGAAATTATTTTTATTGAAACGTGGGTCATCATAACTGAATGGCGTTCCATCCAGAAAATCATAAGCCTCGAATAACGTACTGGAAGCATTTACCAAACACCATCCTCCGTCTTTTATCGGATAGGCATGCTGAGGTAAGCCGTGTCCTGCCAGGTCATCTACAAACTGTGTTGCGTAAATATGTTCAGAACTGTTGATCGCCCCCGGGTAGAATAGCTTCTGATAATCAGCGTCTAATTTATTGTCTCCCCAATCGATGATCTTTTTACACGCAGCGGCTGCTTCTTTGTAATTTTGGGCAACCAGATGTGTACGGGCCAGATAAACCAGTGCCGCCTGTGCTGTTGCACGTCCGCGTTCTGAAGCCGGAAGATCCTTGTGGTGCGGAAGAATGTCCGCAATTTCGGTTAATTCGTCTATTGTATATTGAAGCACTTCTGCACGAGGAGATTTGGTCACTGTATTAGCCTCTTCCAGGGTTAATACTGTTTTGATCAGCGGAACATCATAATAATAGGATGCCAGATAAAAATACTGTACCGCACGGATGAAACGGGCTTCTGCTTTCATCCGTTCCATTTCCGGGTTATCGGATCCGAGCTTGTCGATTCCTTCAATAAACCGGGCACAGGCACTGATGCGCCGGTAAGGTTTCTGATACAAGTCATTTACCCATCCGTTACTTTCATCTATTTGCCCGGATGTCAGTTTCCCCAGATTGTTGTTGAATCCTCGGCGGTCGTATCCTATGTCACTGACTCCGTCTATTAATATTTTTGCGCTATATGCCCACCAATCGGAAGCGCCGTAGTCCACTCCATAGGTGATACCGCCACGGTATAAACCGATGAGGGCAAGTTTTGTATTTTCTTCTTTGTCGAAGAATGTATCTTCGCTGAAGTTTGTCAGCGGATAACGGTCCAGTTCACAGGATGCTAAAGTCGCAAGAGCAACAAAGGCCATTATTGATTTCTTTATAATTGATTTCATGCTTTTTAGAATTTAAGATTCAAACCAAATGTGTAGTTCGTTAATACCGGATAGAAACGGTCGTCGGCATTGATTTCCGGGTCCCAGCCTTCCGGATAACTGTGGAATGTGAACGGGTTTTCCGTTGCTGCATAGAAGCGGACATTCTGGATAAAGGTATTCTTTAGAATAGACTTTGGTAAAGTATATCCTAATTGAATATTTTTTACACGCAGGTAAGAGGCGTTACGTATCCAGAAATCAGATTCTTGTGTATTGACACCGGTTGCATTTCCCAGATTTGCCAGACGCGGATATTTCGGGTAACGTGTAGGATTCTCCGGATCGAATGCTTCTTCCATTTGCCATTTCTGTATATTCCCTTCGCTCCATAAAGCCCAACCGGAAAAACCTCCAAGTTTACCATTAACACCTGATACTCCCTGTAGGAAAATATTCAGGTCGAAACCCTTGTAAGCGGCGTTCAGAGAAAGGCTGAATGTATATTTCGGAATTTTTGATCCCAGGTAAACACGGTCGTAAGTGGCGTCAACTTTTCCGTCGGGTACGCCATCCGGTCCTGAAATATCTTGATATCTGATATCTCCCGGTTTGGTGTTGGCTTTGTTGGCTCCCATTGCTGACTGGTCAGTGTGGGCAAAGTAGTCGTCGATATCCTGTTGATTCAAAAAGACACCGTCTGTTTTATATCCGTAGTACATGTCGATCGGGTAGCCGATGAAAAGATTAGAACCGTTACCAACCATTCCGTTTGCTTGTTCCACATTCCCCAATCCGAGTGTTTCTACTTTATTTTTGATGATGGAAAAGTTTCCGTTGATGCTGTAACTGAATTCACCGATGGTATTTCTATGCCCAACTTCAAATTCCCAACCGCGGTTTGACGCTTCTCCGGTATTTACTTCGCTCATTTGTAATCCAAAAGCGGAAGAGGCACTGGCGTTGGGTTTAAACAGGATGTCATACGTATATCTATAGAAGTAAG
Source organism: Parabacteroides caeci (assembly GCF_023656795.1). NCBI lineage: Bacteria > Pseudomonadati > Bacteroidota > Bacteroidia > Bacteroidales > Tannerellaceae > Parabacteroides > Parabacteroides caeci. Next base: position 12,935 of record NZ_JAMOKT010000054.1, on the reverse strand, counting down.
AGATATTGGCTGTCAGTAAACCGTTCCAGAGTACGGATTCGAAACCACCGTCTATAGTACGGGTTGTTTCCCATTTCAGTCGCGGATCTGTATATGTTTTCAGGGCTGCTCCCTGTTGAATGGATCCTCCCAGCGGATAGTTAAAATCGTTACCTAATTCATACACTGACTGGTAAGCATAATTACCGATGTTATTATTACCTAAGATACCGGCAGATGCTTTCAGTTTCAGGTTATTGATAAAACTTAATTTTTCGTTTTCTTTAAAGAAGCTCTCTTCAGAAATTCTCCAACCGATAGCGGCGGAAGGGAAGAAAGCATAACGTGAGCTGGATGGGAAACGTGATGAACCGTCATAACACATGGTTACTTCACCCAGATAGCGTTCTGCATAATTGTACTGTGCACGTCCGAAGAATGATTGGATGACCCAGTCGTAACCGCCGCCTGCATTTGTCTGGTTATCGGGTGAACCGACTGTCAGATAGGGATATTCGTTACTCGGAAGATTGTCGCGACGGCCTTCCAAGTCGCGTGCAGATTCTTCTTCCCATGAGTAACCGGCCAAAATACCTATATTATGTACATTGTTAAATGTCTTTGAGTAATCGACTGTTGCCTGGAATGATTTATAATTTGTATTGGTATTCTTTTCTTTTAAGTAAGAAGGACCTAATACTTTTGTAGTGCCGTTAATGGTAACCGGTAGGGATGCACGGAATTTTTTATCTTGTGCATTTGTGAAATTATAGGCACCGATAGCAGAGAGGGTAAGTCCTTCGATCGGTTTGTAATCGAGACGTACGTTAGAGTTGATACGCAGTGTCGGTTTTTCTTGGAACGATTCGGATGCTAACCAGGCTTTGGGGGTTCCGAAGTTTTTTACGCCCGGTCCCCATGTCCCATCACTTAATACCGAAGGGCGGAATCCAGGGAAGCGTAATCCCTGGCTGATCAATGACATCATTCCATAATCGCCGTCAATAGCTCCGGCCGTTCCCGGTTCTTTCGTTTTAGCATTGTCACCTCTCAGGCGGATTGTCAGTTTCAATTTATCCGATAAATTGGAAGTCAGGTTGACACGTGCTGTATAGCGTGAGTAATTGTTGCCCGGCACAATCCCATTCTGATTTAAATAACCGAAAGAGGCAAAATATTGGCTCCGGTCGTTACCACCGTTTAAAGATAAATCGTGCCCGGTCTGTAGTCCGTTACCCGAAAAGATATCATCGACGAACTTCTCATTAGCCCATAGATCCGGCTGGCTGCCTGTGCGCATTGCCTGAATTTCTTCATCCGTGAAACGTGTAATACCATCTGCCTGATTTAATAAACGTGCATAATCCCAGCTGTCTACATATTTAGGCAATGCAGTGGCCCGGTTGAATCCTACATAACCGTTGTAAGATACGGATACTTTGGACTCTTTACCCATTTTGGTCGTTACCAATACAACTCCATTGGCTGCACGAGACCCATAGATGGCTGCTGTGGATGCATCTTTTAATATGGAGATACTCTCGATATCATTGGGGTTGATATCTGTCATATTTCCGGGTATTCCGTCGATCAATATTAGCGCATTAGCTTTATCTGCGTTATTGTCACTACTGAAAGATCCTACACCGCGTACACGAATTGTTCCTGTATTTTCTCCCGGGCGCCCTCCTGGCTGCGTGATCGTAACTCCCGGCATCTGACCGGTCAGGGCAGATACAACTGAAGATGTTGCCCTGTTTTCAAGTTGTTTGGAATCGACAGAAGCGATTGAACCAATTACATTTACTTTTTTGGCAGTACCATATCCTACGACAACAACTTCGTCAAGAGCTTGTGAATCCTCGACTAATTGTATGGCATAGTTCGTTTTTTCATCTACGGGAATATCTTTTGACAAGTATCCGATATAAGAAATCTGCAAAGTACTGCCTTTAGGAACCTCCAGAGAAAATTTACCGTCCAGGTCTGTAATTGTACCATTTGTTGTCCCTTGTTCAACAACATTCGCCCCGATAACGGGTTGTCCGGTAGCATCTGTTATGATACCATTGACTTTTTTGTTTTCCTGTTGTTTTTGTTGTTGTTTCTTTTCCGGAACAATTATGATATGTTTTCCTTCAAGACGATAGGAGAATCCGCTATCTTTGAGCAACTCTGTTATAACAGAGGACAGGATTTTATCATTAAAATCCTGATTGATAACTTTATTGATATTTAATTTCGTCTGATTATAAGCGATACTGAGGCCCGTTTGTTTTTCAATTTCTTCGAATACGCTTAACAATGTTTTATTTTTGGCTGCTATTGATATTCGCTGGCTTTGTCCCCAGGCTATGTTTATCGTGAATAAACTTAATAATGTAAATATTAATAATTTACGTAATTTTAAGAGCGAGTGTGTGCTCTTATGGTAGTTTAATTTCATACTTTTGTACATTAAATCAATGATTACTAAATTTAAGATCTCTATGTTTTTTTAATGGATTATTGATTTCGGGGGTCCGGAAAAGGTGTCGCAATTTTCTCCGGTCCCTTTTTCTTTTTATTTTACTCCTTTCTTATTAAGTGAATAAATGGTGATTGTGTTGCCGTCTATCTCATAAGCCAATCCGCTGACAGTCATTGTAAGAACTTTCATGATCGTGTTTATGTCGGCATGTTGACGGAATTTTATAGTGTATAAATCCGAAGTAAACAGACGCGGATTTATAACAAAGTCAACAACATATTTTCGTTGAATTGTAGCCAGTATTTCTTTGAGCGGTTGGTTGATAAAGTTGAGCTCTCCCTTCGTCCAGCCTGAGTAGTTTGCTGCATTGATTTTCCGCTTTTCGAATACACCGGTTTTACAATTGTATTCCAGTTGTTCGTTAGGGGACAGGAAGAAGGAGTCTTCATCTCCTGCTATTTTATCCACTTTGACAGCCCCGTTTTCCAGTGTTGTCGTGATTTTATCACTTTCGGAATAGGCTTGCACGTTGAATTTTGTGCCCAGAGCTTGAACTTTCAGATAACTTGTGCTGACGATAAAAGGATGTTCCTTATCTTTTTTTACGGTGAAGTTGGCCTCTCCCGTCAGATAGAGTGTGCGGGTATCTCCTTTGAATTTTTTAGGATAGATCAGAATACTTCCGGAGTTGATGTTTACTGTGGAACCGTCGGGCAGGATTACTTCCTGGTTTTCTCCTTCCGGAACGAAACATTGTATCAATTCGGGATTATATGTGTTCTGTTTGATATACAGATAGGAACCGGCTATTGATAGCAAAGGAATGATCAATATCGCAGCGATTCGCAATAATTTATGAACAAGGTTATATTGCTTGGACGGAGATTGATTTTGTCTGATCTTTCTCTGTGTTGTTTTCAGCGAATGATAAGTCTCAGCATTTGCTCCTGTCGGATATTCGTTCCATATGGAAAGAAGAGCCTCTTCTTTTTCTTTCTGATTGGAAGGGTGAACCAGCCATTGCCATACCTTGGTCCGGAGTGCCGGATCAAATGTATGGTTGACCAGATTATATAGTATTTTAGATGCTTTTGACATGCGTATATATTTCCTGTTTTGTATATATGATACGTGAGGCAGGAAGTACACACAGTCAAAAATGAACTTTTTAGGAAAAAAATGCAAGAATAAAGAACCCGATTATTTTTCGGATGTCAGCCAGTGCCAGCGTCAGGTGATTTTCGACTGTCCGTTTACTGATAGACATGCGTGCTGCAATCTCATCATTGGATAATCCGTCCACACGGCTCATCCGGTAGATTTGTTTTCGTTGGGGCGGCATCTTTTCAACAGCGACAGAAATAAGAAATTCCAGTTCTTTGGCATATAGCTCTTCTTCTATGCTGTCGTTGTCTGTGGAGGTAAATGAAGCATTGTCGGTTTGTTGTTCCTGATAGTCCCTGAATAACAGGGAACGTTCGATATGTCGGAATACCGTATTTTTGGCAATGCGATACAGGTAGGCGTTCAGATTCTCGATCTCTTTCAATCTATCCCTATTCTGCCACATGGATACGAATATATCCTGGGAAATATCTTCCGCTTCTTCCTCGTTTTGCAGGATGCCGCTTATGAATCCTTTAATACGTGGAAAATAATGCAGGAACAATGACTCGAATGCCTGTTCATCGCCCCTGCTGACTGCCTCTATGTATCCTTTTTCGGTGGCAAAATCCATTAATAGGTAGATTTGTTGTCTCTTTATGTGGATACAAAGATAAAGATCGTTTGCCATTAAAAAGAAAAAAAAGTATAAAACTACTATCTTTTGAGTTTAGAATGCAAACTTCGGGTTTTCCGGCGGTGTACTGGATTCTGACATTAATTGATTGAATTTCTCAACAATATCCGGGTGTTTGTCTGCGACATCGTGTAATTCCTGAATGTCGTTTTCCAGGTCATACAGTTCCATTCTCGTATTCCCTTTGCGGATATCTGTAATGATCCCTTTCCAGTTCCCCATGCGGATCGCTTTGTTTCCTATCTGTGGGTCAGGATATTCCCAGTAAAGATATGCATGTTGTTTCTGTTTTCCTTTTTCTCCGAGTAGTGTCGGCAGGAAACTGATTCCATCGGTTGGAGGACATTCGATGGAAACGATATCTGCCAGTGTCGGCATTACATCCTGGAATGCACAGATATGGTCGGATTCCGTTCCCGCTTTGATCCGACTTGGCCAGGAGACGATAGCCGGTATGCGTATCCCTCCTTCGTGGACGAAACATTTTCCCCATCCGTATTCCGATTTGAATAATCCGCCGCTGTTGAACCAGGGGGAATCACTGCCGCCGTTGAACGTCGGTCCGTTGTCCGAAGTGAAAATGATCAGGGTGTTTTCATACAATCCTTCCTGTTTCAATTTATCGACCAGCTTTCCGACTTGTTCGTCAAAATAACTGATCATCGCTGCATAGGTAGCATGCGGATAACGGCATGGCATATACCCTTTGTTGCCGGTATAGGGCTCTTCGTCTCCGAACTTATCGACATAATAGTTGACCCAACGTTCCGGAGCCTGTAAGGATACATGGGGAAGAGGCGTTGTCCAAAGCAGGAAGAACGGTTGTTCCTTATTCTGGTCGACAAAATGAATCATTTCGTCGAAGATGAGGTCGTTGGCATATTCATTCTGGGTAAATTTCCGGTAACTGGCTTCATCGTACGGATCCGCTCCTTCATCCAGTTTGGTCAGATGGGGGTCCCGTACTTTGTTATCGAGATATACGCGTTGATCGTTTTTCCATAAGAACGGAGGGTAATAGGTATGTGCCTGCCTCTGGCAGTTATATCCGTAAAACTGGTCGAAACCCTGTTTGCCGGGGACTCCTTCCGAACCGGGATAACCCAATCCCCATTTTCCGAAACAACCGGTCGTATATCCGGCATTTTGCATCATCCGGCCGATTGTCATGGTACCGGCTTTCAAAGGATATTGGCCTTCCAGTTCCGGATGGACGTACATCGAATCGTGGCTGTTGATCGCTCCCCGCGAGGCTATTTCATCATTTGCCCTGATCTGTGCGTGTCCGGAATGTAATCCGGTCAATAGTACACACCGGGCCGGAGCGGAAACGGGCGATCCGGTATAATGTTGGGTCAGTTTGATCCCGTTGTTTCTCAGGCGGTCGATATTCGGGGTTTCTATTTTTTGCTGGCCGTAGCATTGCAGGTCGCCATAGCCCATATCGTCCATCAGTATATATATAATGTTAGGTTTGCTCTTTTCTTTCTGGCAGGAAGACAGACCAGCAATACAGAAAAGCCCTACTAATAAATTCGTTTTTTTCATGTTCTTACTATTTTAATTAGTCCCAACTGAAATCGTCGGTTACTTCGCTTTTTAATCCTGGTCCGAACATATATCCTTGTTTTTCAAACCATTCTTTTTTGTCTTTTACCTTTTGGTAAAACTGTTCGAAACTCTCCGGTTCGCTCCGGCTCCACATTTGTTCGGCGATAGCCAGAATACGGGGAAACAACCTTCGGTCGATCATATCCTCCGTTACCCCGTAATCGGTCCAGAGGGCACAACTCATTCCCAACAGGAGAGGTGAATCTTCTTTTCTATAAGACGGATTGGCGGTATATACATCTTTGATATTGAATGTACGCGCCGTCTCATATCCTTTCCAGGGAGTGACGGGGAAATTCAGGTAGGTATAATAATTGGTTCCGCAGATAACGGGAAGATTTCTTTTGAGCGCTTCCTTGAATGCCGTGTCTTTATGTCCCCGCCAGTTCCACCAGTGAATCACTGTGTTGTCCGGTAACGGATAACCATCCTGATAAACGACATCTCCCCAAAAGATGGCTTTTCTTCCTTTGCTTTTCAGATAGTTGGCCATCTGTGCTGAGAACCAGAGCTGAAGATCGTGGCTGTCTTTCAAACCGTGTTCTTTGATACATTGCCCGCAGTCAGGACATGTATCCCAGTTCCCTTTGGGTGCTTCATCACCTCCCAGATGAATATATTCGGAGGGGAACAGTTCGCAGACTTCATCGAGGACATTCTTCAAAAAGTCCAGCGTATGTGTTTTGCCGGCACAGAAGATATTTTGTGTAAAGCCGTTTTCGGGGACCTGTATAGTGTCGCCGAAGCAACCTAGTTCCGGGTAAGCGACCAGAGCGGCTTCCGCATGTCCCGGCATATCGATTTCCGGGATAACCGTGATACAACGTTCGGCGGCATATCTGACAATCTCTTTGATCTCTTTCTGTGAATAGAAACCCTGTTGTTCCGGGCCTTTGCCGACAAAAGCGCCAACTTCGGTAAGGCGCGGGTATTGTTTGATTTCAATACGCCATCCGAGGCCCTCCGTCAGGTGCCAGTGGAAATAGTTCATTTTTAGCAGGGCTGCCATGTCGATATATTTCTTTATTGTCGTGACTTTCTGATATTGGCGGCCGGAGTCGAGCAGGAAACTTCTGAAACCGATACGCGGCCTGTCTTCTATTTTCAGGCAGGGGATGATCCATGTCCCGTCCTGCTGCTCTGTGCCCAGTTGTTTCAATGTTTGCCGGGCATAAAAGAAACCTGCATCGCCGGATGCTTCTATTTCGATACCGTTTTCTGTTATCTGTAGCCGGTATGCTTCGGAAGGTAATGCCGCATCCGTAGTCTGGCGGATATCGGCTTGTAGGTTTTTCGTACGAAATTCTCCGTTACCTTGCACGACTGTTTCCGGTGTAGGGATCACCGTTTGTGCCGTTAGGAAGAAAGAAGAAAGCAAGAGAATAATAATACTTACATATTTCATGATATATAGGAGCTAAAATAAAGAAGATGCATCAAAAGTTCGTTTTGTCATGGAGGACAAGTCTTGATTTTTGATACATCCTCTTTGTTTGTGATTAATTAAACTATTCCCAACCCGGATTCTGTTTGATATTCGGATTTAATACCATCTGATTCAATGGTATCGGGTAAAGATAATAATAATCCGGCCATAATTTATTCGGATCCGGATGAAATTCCAGATAACCTTCATCTGCACCTCCGTCGATGGTCACAGCCGTACCTGCCGGGAAGTCTGATTTCCGGACATATTGCCCGAGTTTTTTCTTCATGGCATAATGGCACTTCTTCCATCTTCTGAGGTCGTCGAAACGGAAATTCTCTGAAAACAGTTCGATACGTCTTTCCCTGCGTACTTCCCATAAGAGAGGAGACACGGCATAATCGCCGGCATATCTCGAATCACCCAAATCCCGCATTGGATCAAAACTTTCATTGATCTGTGATACAATCATCGAAGGTACATTTACCCGTGAACGTATTTTATTGATAGTCATGTCTGCAACGGACTGGCTGAATTCTCCCAGTTCAACCATTGCCTCGGCATAATTCAACATCACTTCTTCTACCCTGAATATCGGCATGTCGGTCTCTTCATTCCGTTGAGAACCCATGCTCAGGTAAGTATTGAAATACTTCCAGTTGTTATAACCGAATGCCGATTTGTACCAGGGTTGCCCGTTCAGGAAGAAATCGTAATGAGGATTTTCTCCCAGTATGCCGCCGTCGTATCCTTGTCTGAAAGGTAGTGTTTTCTGGCGTTCGGCCGGAACGATCAGATTAATGCTGTCAATGAAACTACGGTCTTTCGGATTGTCTGTAAACTTCCATTTGTTATCCCAGGCTGTAGTCGATTCCGAACGATCGACTACATAAGGCGGAGTAACGTGTAGCCATAAACGATGGTCCCTGTTGCTGAATTCATCGTACATGTCTTTGTCGCCCAGGAACATCTGGCTTGTCCAGCGCGGTTTGCCGTCCGAACATAAATAGCTGTCCACCATGTCGCGGGTTACATTATAGAATGACTGAGCCGTGGTTCCGCCGATGCTGGTAGCATGTACAACATTGGCATCATTGGCATACGCTTTGTAAAGGATGATTCCCGTCATACCGTTTAACGACAATGAATTGAACAGGTCGTCGTAGTTGTTGTGCACATTCGGATAGACCTTCAACACCTCTTCGGATGCCCGCTTACATTCCCGGAGGAATTTATCTGCTTCCTGCAATCCGTGATACTTTCTCCATGTCCCTTCGAACAGGCAGAAGCGGGAAAGCAATGTCTGTACCACCACGCGGTTGATCGTATTGGCTCCGTCTCCGTCTTGATTGATGTTCTGTTCTGCATACTGAAGGTCTTCCAGGATATGATTGGCAATGACATCTCTGGAGTCTCTTTCCCCATAAATGATATCCGTTTCATCGTCTGCCAGTACATGGTCGATCCAGGGAACACCGCCGTAAGCGGAAAGTAAGGTCAGATATCGGTAAGAACGGAAGAAATAACCGACACTGCGCCAATGGTTTCTTTCTGTCTCAGTCATATCCGACGTCTCGATATGGTCGAGCATGAGGTTTGTCCGGCGGATGAATGAATATTGTGCCCATGGTGTATTGTCTGTTTTTGACGGGGGAACGACAATTCCCCTGATCCAATCGGTTTCGCCTGACCCCCGTGTGGAGTTATAGGAGATATTGTCCGTGTTGGTTTCTCCGTAACCGAGTGCCGGGAATGTTTCATACAAACCCCATGCATATGTTTTAAAATTGTCGTATGATTTGAATACGGTTTCAGCAGTGGGACTGCCCAGCGGGTATCTTTCCAGGAAATCGTTATTCATGCAGCCGGAAAATCCGAAAATGACGAGTAGTCCGAATAATATTTTGAATGTCTTCATGATCGTATGTTTTAATTTAGAAAGTAACATTTATACCCAGTGAATATTTTTTCATGAAAGGATATTCCCAGGCTCCTTTTGAAAGCATATCCGATTCCATTCCTTCTGGCAGATGGTCCCAGGTATGCAGATTTTCACCACTGACAAATACCCGGATATTATCCATATAGATCTTTTGACAGATATTCTTGGGTAATGAATAAGACAGAGTAATGTTCTGTATTTTCAGGTAAGCGGCATTTGCCAGATATTTGGTTTGCACTTTCTGGTTGAATTTCGTATTCGTTTCATTCTGCGGATACACCCTCGGATAGAAGGCGTCCGGATTATCCGGAGTCCAGAAGTCGAGTGTTTCCTTGAATAAACTACCCCAGCTTCCGTTCGGCCATGCCATCTGGTCGGTGCGCCAGTAGTCGCGTTTTCCTACCCCGCGTAAAAAGATAGACAGGTCGAAACCTTTGTAACTGACTCCGGCTGTGATGCCGTATTGGTAACGGGGAGTATTGTTGCCTATGATGCGCTGGTCGCCCGGATTGTGAATAGTGTTGTCGCCTTCGAAAATAAATTCGGTGTCATCGTCGAAGTTCTTGTAAAGAATATCGCCTGGATATACAGTTCCTGCTCCCTTGAACATCGGGATACCCGGTTTCAGGGTTCCGTCTGCGTTGAAATCGTCCGTTGTATAGAAACGGTCGGTTACGTATCCCCATATTTCACCTAGCTTCATGCCTTTCCGGTAAAGGTCTTTTCCGAACAGGCCGGCTTCATTGTCGTATTTGGTGATTTCGGATTGCGAGTCATACAGGTTGAAACCTACCCGGTAGCCTATATCGCCTATCCGGTCATGCCAGTTGATCTTCAGTTCCCAGCCATATGTTTTCAGGTCTGCGGCATTTTGTTTTGCAGCACTGGCACCGACTACTCCCGGCAATTCCATTCCCGGAGCCAGCATACCTTTGGTATCACGACGGTACCAGTCGAATGTGGTATTCAACTTGTTGTTGAACAGGTCCAGGTCGAAACCGAAGTCTAGTGTATAGACTTTTTCCCATCCAAAGCTGCTGCTGACCATGGCCGGAGCTCCCAGTGTCGTAACCTTTTGCCCGTCCACCAACCAATTGGAGAGGTAAACGTTCATATCCGGGATATAAGGATAGTTATCGGGTGTATTGTCGGATTTCAATATGACCTGGTTCCCGATGGAACCCCAGGATGCCCTGAGTTTCAGGTTGGAGAGCCATTCGTTTGTCGCTTTCATGAAGTTCTCTTCCGAAATACGCCAGCCTGCCGAGAAAGAGGGGAAGAAACCGAACCGGCTGTTTTTGGGGAAACGGGAAGTTCCGTCGTAACGTCCGTTGGCTTCCAGCAGGTATTTGCCAGCATAGCTGTAATTCACACGATAGAATAATCCGCGGATGGCAAATTCCTCGAACGCGTCATTCGTAATCGGAGTACCTGTCGATAAGGATAACGAAGGCAGTGAACCGACCACTACATCCGTACGATAAGAATATTGGGATTCGGTATGGCTCGACTCCTGGTTGTATCCTCCCATCACCGAAATATCATGTTTACCGAATGTCATATCGTAATTGGCGAATAAGTTGACGGCATTATAATCCGTATATTTGGAAGTGACCGCATAGCTGGAGTTCTCCGTGCTGTTCAGTACCCCGGTAAAGTTCATTCCTATATACTGATATTTGTTCTTATAGAATTTATTTTGCTCGGTTGTCCGGTTGTAAGTGTATTCTCCGGTTATCTTAAGACCTTTCAGCGGGCTCAGGATGATTCGTCCCAATGCTCTTAGGTCATTTCTTTTGATTCTCCGGGGATCGCCGTAACGGATATAAGTGGCGGGAGACTCAGCCGGATAGACTGTCCCGTTTTCCTCATAATCTTCATTATTCTGATAAGACGGTAAATTCATGGCGGCTACCCATACAGTATTACGTCCTCCTGCCTCTACTTTTTTCTGTTTGGAATTACCATATTTCAAGTCGAGTTGGGTTGTCAGCCAGGAATTGACATCTACTCCCATAAATGTAGAGAGGTTGAGTCGGTCATAGCTGTCTTTATCCGTAATCAGGATACCGTCTTCTCCGGTATAGCCGACGCCGATGCGATAGACCGTTTTCTCGCTACCGCCGGAAACCGACATGCTGTGGTTCTGCATGAATCCAAAATTGTCCGTCATGTCGTCAAACATATTTCGTTCTTTCATCAGAAAGAGGTTACCGCTTTCATCGAAGATATATCCGTTCGGATATTTGCCCGGATTACTCTGGTAATCGCGGATGTATCCTTCCCACTGGGTGATGTTCTTACCGTCTACGTAGGTGTCGTTGGGCCAGTCCATTTCCTTGTAAGCCAGGACCGACTCCAGCGGGCTCGCCTTTTGCGGTAGTTCCAGCGGTTTGGAGAACGATATATTATTGTTGTAATTGAATTTCGGAGCGGAATCTTTTTTTCCCTGTTTCGTGGTGATCAGGATAACACCGAAGGCGGCTCTTGCCCCGTAGATGGCTGCCGAAGCAGCATCTTTTAATATGGAGACCGATTCGATTTCCTGTGGATCGATCATATTGATATCCATCGGAACGTTGTTTACCAGCACAAGAGGCGTACCTCCGTTGATTGATGTGGTTCCGCGGATATTGTAGCTCATCGCATCACCCGGTGTACCGGTTTCCGAGCCGATCTGTAATCCGGGGGTCGTCCCTTGCAAAGCCTGCGTAATGTTAGGAACCGGACGGTCTCCCAATGTCTCCGATAAATTAACGGAAGCAACGGCTCCGGTCAGGTTGACTTTCTTCTGGGTTCCGAAACCGACTACTACGACTTCGTCCAGTAGTTGAGTATCTTCCTTTAATGTGACAGTCAGATTGTTCCGTCCTTTCAGATGGATATCCTGCGGAATGTATCCGATAAAAGAAACTGTCAGGGTGGCATCCAGGGGAGCGTCCAGGATAAATTGCCCGTTCAGGTCTGTGATCGTTCCGTTGTTCGTTTTCTTGTCTATCACGTTGGCTCCGATGACAGGCATGCCTGTTTCGTCGATCACTTTACCGGTGATTTTACCTTCTTGCGGCATTTTATCGGACAGCAGGACAATCTTATAATTCTCTATCCGGTAACTGTCAGGTGCGAGCAACTGATTCAACACCTCTTTGATGCTGGCCTCTTTGAGATTCAGGCTGACCTGTCTGTTCATGTCGATCTCTGAGTTGTTGAGGAAGAAGACAAAAGGAGTTTTCTCTTCGATCACTTTGATTGCTTCACTCAGTTTCACACTGGTTAGTTCCAAACTTATTTTCGAATTTTGTGCATAACCGTTTATTGCATAAAGCTGAAAAAAGCAAAAGCTTATAAATAGTAGTATTAGCTTCATTTTTCTGAATGAATTAATGTTAAGAAAGAATATAGCATTCCCTTCTGTGGAAATTTTTTTCATACATTTGTACTGTTTTAAATTTAACTTATTGTTCTCATCTTCTAGCTTTTGAGAACAGTTTGTTTCACATTACCGGGCAAATGTTACCAGCATTTGTCCGGATTGTTTTTAGACTCTCCGTTTTTTTATCCCATAGGCATTCTGTTTTTATTGTTCATATTCTTATGTTTTTAGCAAAAATTTTCCGATAAAATAGGAGAATAAAATTCATCCCTTTTGATAACGGCGAACATTCTCGCCACAAGTTTTGCCCGTAAAGCATTGATAATGGTCATT